>NZ_JBPQTS010000088.1:0-29785 GCF_051386455.1 Streptomyces sp. URMC 124 | reverse complement strand
GTCCGCCGGTGCGAGCTCGGCGAAGATGGCGCGGCGGTAGGACATCTCGTGGGCGAGGGCGAACCGGGCCCGTCTGCCACGGGACTACGAGGCGTTCGCCGCCCACGAGATGTCCTACCGCCGCGCCATCTTCGCCGAGCTCGCACCGGCGGACCGCAGCCGCCTGTGGCTGGAGCACCTCGCGCGCTACCGCGCCGCCCGCCCCGGCCTCACCGCGCAGCAGCGTCGGGTCCTGGACCGAGCCGAGGAGGTCTTCGGCCGCGAGTCCACTTTCGCCGGCAGTATGGGGGCCGCGCTGCACCAGGAGCTGGAATCGCTCCGCAAGGACGCCGAGGCGGCGTTCGGCCAGGACGAGGGCCGGGCAGCGCTCGCGACGCTCGGCCCCGCTTCCGCGGCTGCGGCCGGCTGCGGGTGCAGCTGTTACAGCGACTGGTGCTCGACCGGCTGCGTGTGCTGTGTCCGTGGGTGCTGGTGCACCCCTACGTCGCGGGGCTGCGGAACCGGCTTCCTGTACGAGTGCAAGGGCACCTGCGGTGGCGTCAAGCCCCAGGAGACGTAACCGCCGGGCAGGGTGCTGAATACCCGGGGGCGGTCGCTACCGGGCCGCGGCAGGATGGGCGCATGAAGCACCCCCTCCCACGTGCCTGAACTCGCCGCTGACGGTGGTAGGTGGGGGCCGAGCGCCCGTGGCCGGCCCGCGGTCGGCCGGTTCGTTACGGCGTGCTGGTGAAGGCGCGCCGGTAGGAGCGGGGAGGCACTCCCCGCCGCCGTACGAACTGCTCGCGCAGCACGGCCGCGCTTCCGTATCCGACCCTGCGGGCGATCTCCTCGACCGGCAGGTCGGTGGTTTCCAGGAGCTCCTCGGCCCGGCTCAGCCGCAGGCCGCGCAGCCAGGCGTGCGGAGTGGTACCGGTCGCGGCGGTGAAGCGGCGGGCGAAGGAGCGTTTGCTCATCATCGCGCGGCGCGCCAGCTCGGCGACGGGCAGCGGCTCGTGGAGGTGCGCGCGGGCCCAGCCGAGGACCTCGGCGAGCCGCTCGTCCTGGCCGTCCTCGGGAACGGGAGCGGCCAGGTACTGGGCTTGACCGCCGTCGCGGTGGGAGGGCAGCACCATGTCGCGGGCGACGGCGTTGGCCAGCGCGGCACCGTACTCGCGCCGCAGCAGGTGGAGGCACAGGTCGAAGCCCGCGGCTGCTCCCGCGCCCGTGACGACGCTCCCTTCGTCGATGTAGAGCGCGTCGGCCTCCACGGTGACCTCGGGGTGGCGGTCGGCGAGCAGCCCGGCGAAGCGCCAGTGGGTGGTCGCCCGCCGCCCGTCGAGCAGCCCGGCGGCGGCGAGCGCGAACGTGCCGACGCAGTGGGCCGCGACGACGGCGCCACGCTCGTGCGCGGTGCTGAGCACGTCGAGGACGGCGGGGTCCGGTGGCGTACGGAAACCGGCCCCGGGCAGGGCGATGAGGAGGTCGGCGTCGGCGAGCCGGTCCAGGCCGTGCGCGATGGACAGCGGCACCCCGCAGTCCGTGGGCACCGGCCCGGGCCGGTCGGCGCACAGGGCGAAGTCGAAACCGGGCAGCGCCGCTCCGTGGGGACCGAACACCTCGGCGACGATGCCGGCGGCAAGTATCCCGACGCCGGGCGGAACGTACGCGGCGACGGTCTTGAAGGGAGGCATGGCCGCAGTGTGGCACAGGTGTGGCACAAATCCTGCGATCAGAGGCAGCAGTGCCACTCGTGAACCGCCCGCACCCCCGGAAGGATTGAGGCCATGACAGACGCACCGCTCGGCCGCAGCGCCGCATACAAGGTCCTGACCACCGGCTACGTGGGTTCCACCGGCCCCGGGGTCGCCGCGACCGTCTCCTACATCTCCGACGCGGGACGGCACGTGATCTTCGACCCGGGCATGGTGGCGAGCCCCGACCACATCCTCGCCCCGCTCGCCGAGCTGGGCCTCGGCCCCGAAGACGTCACCGACGTGGTGCTCAGCCACCACCACCCGGACAACACCATGAACGCAGGCCTCTTCAGGCGTGCCCGGGTGCACGACCACAAGGTGGAGTACCAGGGTGACCAGTGGAAGAACCGGGACGCGGAGGGCTACGAACTCACCCCGTCACTGCGGCTGATCCGCACACCGGGCCACAGCCTGGAAGACATCACCCTGCTCGCGGGCACGGACTCGGGCGTCGTGGCCTTCGCCGGCGACCTGTGGTGGCACGCGGACGGACCGGCGGACGACCCGGTCGCCCCGGACCGCGAACTGCTGCGCGCCTCCCGCTTGCGGGTCCTGGCAGCAGCGGACCTGATCGTCCCCGGCCACGGCGCGCCGTTCAAGGGCGACGACACCACCCCGCGCTAGGGCGTTGTCCGACGACGGGCTCGCCGCCGACCCGCGGTCAGAACTTGAACGCCCACTTCTGGAGGTGGTTCTGTATCCGGAACATCTCTGCGAGCGCCGCCCGCGGCTGCGCATCCTGCGTCGCGGTGGCGGTCGACCGGGCCGGAGTCGCGCCGGCAGGTGGGGGGCAGCGCCGCGAACAGCGCTGTTGCAGCCACTGCTCCGGACAGCGTGAGCTTCGCTCTCGTGCTCCGGCAGGCTCGTGCGGTGTCAGTGAGCATCTGTGAAGATCTCCTTGAGGTGTGCAGGTGGTTTTAGCGATGACGGTCCGCGGGTGAAATGCTGCGGCGCCCGGACCGGTCAGACGGCGCGGGCGATGCAGATGCGGGCGTTCCACCGCGGGCCCGCTTCGTAGAACATGTAATCCGTGCCGCCTTCGCTGCCGAACGACGGCGCGGCCAAGCGTCCCCGGTCCGAGGCGATCGGTGCGTGGAACACGCCGAGATGGGTTTCGCGGTCGAAGGCGTTGCCGACCTCGGTGAGCCGCATCCGGCCGTCGTTGCCGTGATAAGCCACGTACGTGGTGCCGTTGCGCTTGACCGGAGTCGGCCCGGAGATGTCGGTGACACCGTCGGGCTCGGGGTTGACCAGCGGGGTGGGGCTGAACTGCCAGTCGTCCCGGCCGTTGGGCGACCAGCCGTAGAAGATCCGCCGGCCCCCGCGCACGCCCGTGAAGACCATGGCGTACTTGTTGTTGCGTCCCGGCAGAGCGGATTGCCCTCGTACGGGGGTGAAGGGACCTTCCAGAGAATCGGCGAACGCCATACTGATGCCGCCCGGCTTCTCATGCGGCGTAGTACAGGTAGTAGCGGGACCTCGCCCCGCTGATCTTGTCGTACACCCCGCGAATGCAAGGGAAGATGACCTCCCCCGTGGGTCTCAAGGGGCCCACCAGAGCGTCGCGCAGATAGCGGTACGCGAGCATCCCGGCCGGCCCGGCCGCCCGTGCCGGGCCCGCGCCGGCGAGCAGGCCGCCACCCGTTCCCTCGGCGATCCCGGCGGCTGCGGCCGCCGCACCGCGCACCGCGCACCGCGCAGCACGCTGCGCCGGTGCACCGGTAGCCCCCTGCCGAAGTGTTGCGAGCCGTCCATGCCCTCCTCCTTCGCGTAGCTCGAACGGTGCTGAACGAAGCTACGGGCGGCGCCGGGAGCCGAGTTGCCTGTGCGTGCCGGAGAAGTTGTCCCGAAGCGACTCGTCAGCCCGGCAGCGGCCGAAGACGCGGCACCGGCGCCGCGCTGCGGAGCCCTACCACGGGACGGTCTCGCCGTGGCGGTCCAGGAACTGCAGGCCGGGGGCGCCGGACTGGGCTTCGAGGACGTCGACGACGGCCGGGATGCTCTCCTTGGGGGACAGCGGCGCGTCGGGTCCGCCGAGCCGGGTCCGATTGTGGCCGGGGTCGATGAGCAGCTTGGTCTGTCCGTCGTCGGCATGGCGGGTGGCGTAACTGCGCATCAGCTGGTTGAGGGCGGCCTTGCTGGCCTTGTAGAGCTCGTAGCCGTCCTCGGTGTTGCGCGCGATGCTGCCCTGTTCGGAGGACATGACGGCGACGGTTCCGCCGGGCGCGACGAGCCCGCGGAGGGTTTCGAGGGCGCGCAGGGGGCTCAGCGCGTTGGTGACCATCACCTCGGTGAACATGCCGGTCGAGACCTCGTCGATGGGCAGGTTGCCCCGGTCGATCGCGGCATTGACGAAGAGCAGGTCGAGCCGGCAGCCGTCCAGGCGCTCGCGCAGGGCGTTCAGCTGCTCCGGGCTGGTCATCTCCAGTGATTCGGCCCGCAGTTGGCCGTTCGATGCCTCAGCATGCGCTTGCAGTTCGCTGCTGTCCTGGCGGGCCGTGGCGATGACGTGCCAGCCGCGTCGAGCGAGCTCGTCGGCGAGGACGAGCCCTAACCCTCGGGAGGCTCCGATGACGAGAGCCTGGCGGTGGTGGCCGGAAGTGGGGGACATGGGCAACTCCTTCGCGCTGGGAGAGACTCAGACTAGACGCGCCGTTGCGTCTAGACAATGCCTCACCGTCAACCGGCCGGTAGGGTGTCCCGCATGCCCGCCGCCAGCTCCCCGCCCCGCAGGCCGCGCTCCGGCAACCGGCGTGACGAGTCCGCACGCCTCGCCGTGCTGCACGCCGCCGACGACCTGCTCGCCGAACACGGCTTCGGCGCTCTCACCATCGAGGCCATCGCGCGGCGCGCCGGCGTCGCCAAACAGACGATCTACCGCTGGTGGCCGTCGAAGGTCGAGATCCTGCTCGACACGCTCATCGAGGACAGCGGCAAAAGCCTTCCCGTCCCGACCGAGCAGCCCACAGCAGAGAGCATCCGCGGCTATCTGCACGACTTCGCGCGATTCCTCACCGGCGACGCCGCCGGCAAGGTCCTGCTCGCGCTCATCGCCGAGGCGCAGCACGATCCCGGAACGGCCGAGAGCTTTCGCGAGCGCTACCTCGGTCCACGCCGCGACAAGGAACGCGAGATGCTCTCGCGCGGAATCGACGCCGGCGAGGTCTCGCCGAAACTGGGCCCCGACGCCACCATGGATGCTCTTCTCGGCCCGATCGTCTACTGCGCCCTGACGGGGGCGAGCATCCCGGAGGGCCTGGTGGACACCCTTGTCGAGGATCTGCTACTGCCACGGGTCGGCCGTAATTAGCTTGCATCGGCCACGCATTGCCGCTGCACTGTGGCCGGGACACACGGGACACCCCAAGGCGCGGTGTCGGCATCGGTATCCCGGGGAGGCAACCGCAGCGATGGAGATCCGTCCGACGACCGACAAGGATCTCGACGCCTTCGTCGACACCCTTCATCGAGCGTTCGGGCGCTTCCCGGAAACCCCGGCCGAGGGCGGCGGCGGGGTCTGGTGGGCGGCGCTCGAAATGGACCGCAACCTGCTCGCCGTGACGGCGGACGGGCGGCCCGTCGGCACCGCCGGTGCGTACTCCTTCGAGCTCACCCTGCCCGGTGACATCCTCGCCCCGGCCTCCGGGGTGAGCTTCGTCGGTGTCCTGCCCTCGCACCGACGCCGGGGTGTGCTCAGTGCGATGATGCGGTATCAGCTCGCTGAACTGCGGGACCGCGGGGAGTTCCTCTCCGTACTGCTGGCCTCCGAGGCCCTGATCTACCGCAGGTTCGGCTACGGTCCGGCGACCTACTCCCAGCAACTGACGGTGGCGCGTCACCAGGCCGCCTTCGCGCTTCCCCGGGCGCGTGGAACGGTCGGCGCCCCTGCGGCCGGACCGGACACCGGCGCAGGGGCAGGATCTGATACGGGCTCAGCTGCCGGATCGGGCACCGGCTCGGTCGAGCTGCTGCGGCGTAGCGATTGCGGCAAGATCCTGGAAGAGGTCTACGACCGGTACCGCCGCACGCAGCCCGGGGCACTGTCCCGGCCGCACCCCTGGTGGGCCTTGGGCGCGGGACAGCCCCCGGTCTCTCCGGCGCCGCGGTACGTAGCCGTCCACCGGGACACCGACGGCGTGCCGGACGGGTACGCCGTCTACTCGATCGAGTCCGGCACCCTGACGGTCGACGAGACCATCGCCACCGACGACGCCGTTTTCACCGCCCTGGCCCGGTTCGTGCTCGGACACGACCTGGTCACCCGGGTCGTGTTCAAGAACCTCCCGCCCGGCCATCCGCTGCGCTGGCAGCTGGCGGACTTCCGCGCCGGCCAGGTGACCGACGACACGGACTGGCTCTGGGTGCGGCTGCTGGACGTCCCGCGCGCGCTGACCGCGCGCGGATGGTTCACGGACGGCGATCTCGTCCTCGGCGTCGACGACCCGTTCCTCGGCGAGCACGGCCGCTACCTGCTGACCGTCCGGGACGGCAAGGCCGACTGCGTTCCGACGGACCGGGAGCCCGACCTGTCCCTGGACACGAGCGACCTGGGCTCGGTCTACCTCGGCGGCACCGCCCCCAGCACGCTCGTGCGTGCCGGACACGTCCGGGCCCGCCACCCGGGCGCGGTCACCCTCGCCGACGCCCTCTTCCGAGCCGAGCGCGGCCCGCACTGCCTGCACTGGTTCTGACGGCGCGCTCGGCTACCGGCGCGCGTCTCAGCGCGCCTCCCGCCACATCGACCAGAGCGTCGGGCCGCCCCCGGGGACGTGGATTTCGCTCCGCACGGTGAACCCGAATCTCTCGTAGAAGCCGATGTTGGTGCGCTTCGACGATTCGAGGTGCGTCGGCATTCCGGCCGCGTCCGCCTTGGCCAGGCCCGAGAGCAGCAGGGCGGCGCCGTGACCGTGGCCCTGGGCCGCCGGGTCGGCGCCGAGCACCGCCAGGTACCAGTGAGGTTCGCGGGGAGCTGCCCGGCCGACCAGTTCCAGCATTTCCCCCAGCCGGGCCATGCGTTCGCCCAGAAGCCCGTTGATGCGGGCCAGCGTCTCCTCGTCCGGGTGCTGCTCGACCGTGCCGGGCGGTGTCCAGAAGGCGGCCGCCGCGTCGGTGCGTTCACAGTGGCCAAGGGGGCCGTACTTCTGCGTGAGCATGACGTCGAACCACTGGGCGAGACGGTCCTCCCGCCCGTCCTCGTCAGGGAAGAGCCACAGCATCATCGGGTCGTCCCCGAAAGCGCGGGCCAGGGTGCGGGTGATCGCAGGAGTGTCGCCGGTCTCGATCGGCTTGGGTGTGTTCGGTGACTGCATGCGGCCACCGTAGATTCCAAGATCCATCCGGCACATCGGTCGTTCTGCCGATACCCGCTCCAACGCCGGACGAGCGGCTGGGGGAGTCGGGAGAACTCCCTGGTCAGGCCCGTAGCCTGGCGGGGTGCAACCGTGCGGCGCGGGGGGAGAAAGAGACAGTGGAGTTCCAATTGCTCGGCGCTATACGCGCGACTACTGATGCCGGTGACCTGGCCCTCGGCCCGGCCAAGCGACGCAGCGTGCTGGCAGCGCTGCTCCTGCGCGCCAACTCGGCGGTGCCCTTGGAGAGACTGTTCGACATGGCCTGGTGCGGTGCGCCGCCGACGCACGCACGCACCGTCGTCCAAGGACATGTGTCACGGTTACGGGCACAGCTCGTGGGAGCGGGGGCCGGGGCGCATGGGGTGCAGCTGATCACTCAGGGCCCGGCTTACATGCTGGAGATGCCGCAGGAACTGCTCGACGTGTACCGCTTCGAGGAACTGGTGCGGCGCGGCAAGGCCCGGAAGCAGCCCGCAGAGACCGCGGCGATGCTGCGCGAGGCGCTGACACTGTGGCGCGGGCCCGCGCTGACCGGAACCGTGGCGAGTGCGGCACAGCAAGCCGCGGCCCAGGCGCTCGAGGAGCGGCGGCTGGCAACGGTCGAGAGCCTGGCCGAGGCATACGGGCAGCTCGGTGACTCCACCACTGCCGCGGCACTCCTCAAGCCCGAGGCACAGGCACATCCGCTGCGCGAGTCCCTCGCCGAGGCACTGATGGGCGCGCTCTCCCGGGCGGGCCGCCAAGCGGAGGCGCTCGACTGGTACCACCGCACGCGCGGCCTGCTCGCGGACGAACTCGGCGTCGACCCCGGCCCGGGGCTGCGCAGGGCTTACGAGGCGGTTCTGCGGGGAGAGCTGTCCGGCCGGCCGTCGGCGGCCGAGGTGGTGCCCTCTGCACACACAGAACAGAGCGCGCACGTCGCGCACGCCCGGCCTGCGGCACAGGCGGCGCACAGGGCAGAGATGGCGCGGTCGGCGCAGACGGCGCGGTCGGTGCGCGAGCGCGCCGTGCCACGGCTGCTGCCGCGCGGCGTACGCGGCTTTCGCGGCCGGGACGGGGAGCTGGACGCGCTCGACAGGGTCATGGGGGACGGCGCCATCGCCCTGGTGACCGGTGCCGCCGGGGTCGGCAAGACCGCACTCGCCCTGCACTGGGCTCACCGGAACGCCGAACACTTCCCGCACGGGGTGCTCTTCGCGGACCTGCGGGGATTCGCGGGCGACCCCGTCGAACCCGCGCAGGCCGTCACGGAGTTCTTGCTCGCGCTCGGGGTCCCGCCCGGGGCGGTCCCCCCGTCGCCCGCCGCCGCTGCCGCGCTCTACCGTGAGCTGACGGGAGAGCGCGCGGTCCTCGTCGTCCTCGACAACGCCCGCAGCGCCGATCAGGTACGCCCTCTGCTGCCCGGCGGCTCCCGCTCGGCCGCCCTCGTCACCTCCCGGCTGCGCCTGGGCGGGCTGATCGTGGACGAGCTGGCCAGGCCCGTGCCCCTGGAGGTGCTCGGCCCGGCGGACGCCACGGCGCTGCTCGCCACCGCGGTGGGCGACGGCCGCGTGGAGTCCGAGCCGGAGGCGGCCGCGCAGCTGGCCGCGTTGTGCGACAGGCTTCCTCTGGCGTTGCGCATCGCCGCTGCCCAGCTCACCACCCGGCCGCACTGGCGGATCTCCCACCTGGCCGGTGAACTCGCCGACGAGCAGCGCAGACTGTCCCTGCTGTCGCTGGACGACTGCGAGGACGCGGGCGTGGCCGCCGCGCTGGGCTTCACCGTACAAGCACTGCCGGTGGGCGCGGCGCGTCTGTTCACCCGGCTCGGAGCACTGCCGGGCTCCGATCTGGACCGCTACGCCGCTGCCGCCCTCATGGACAGCAGCCCTCACACCGCCGCCGAGGCCCTCGACCGGCTGACCGGCGCGCACTTGCTTCTGGAGTACGTTCCCGGCCGCTACGGCCTGCACGACCTGGTCCGGCTCTACGCGCGAGGACTCGTCGCGGACGAGGGCTCGTCGCTGTTGCGGCTCCTCGACCACTACACGGCCACCGCACTCGCGGCGGCCGCGGCGGCCGCGCCGGAGGACAAGCCGTGCTGCACCCTGCCCGACGACAGTCATCGGCCGTCGGCAGTCAGGGAGTTCAGCAGCCGGGACGACGCCTTGCGGTGGTACGCCGCCGAGCGGGAGAACCTCGCGGCGGCGGTCGGGGCCGCACGGGCCGCCGGGTACGACGACCGGGCCTGGCGCCTGGTCGTCCTGCAGTGGCCGTACTTCACCCGGCAGGTGAGGGACGGCTGGGTTCCGCTGCTGGAACAGGCCCTGGAGGCGGCGGAGCGCGTGGGCGACCCGGACGCCGAGTCCCGCGTGAGGGCGCTGCTGGGGTGGGTCCTGACGGAGGAGGGCCGGCTGACCGAAGCACTCGTCCACCTGGAACTCGCCCCCGGTCTCGCGGCCCGCGCGGGCGACCTGTCGAGCGAGGCCATCGCCGTGCTCAACCTGGCGCTCGCCCTGGACCGGAGCGGGGCGGCCGACGCGGCCCGCAGCCACGCGGCCCGCGCGGCCGGACTCGCCCGCGCGGCCGACGACGTCCTCACGGAGCTCCTCGCGATGGAGACCCGCACGCGCCAGTACCTCGCCGACGGGGACGCCGCGGCGGCGGAGCGGTGCGCCGCGTCGGCGCTGGCATGGGCGGAAGACCTGACGGACGGAGCGCGGGCGCTGGCCGGGATGCTCCGCACGCTGCTGCGGATGAGCCGGGGGGAAGCGTTGTTCGAGCTCGGCGACCACACTGCCGCACGGTTCTGCGTCCGGCAGGCGCTGGCCGAGGCAGGGATCCAGGGGTTCCAGGAGGGCATCAGCAGGGCCGAGGCCCAGCTCGCCCGCTTCGCGGAGAGCCTGTCGCCGCACTAACACCCCGGGCCCCGCAGTGAACGCCTGGCTCATCCACGGCTCATGCGGTTCCTGCCTCGGGCGGCATCCGGCAGTGGCGTGGCGAGTGAAGGCGCTGCAGCTACTGCAGGGCCGGCCGTCCATGTGCGTGCCTGCACACTGCCCAGTATCGTCCGCAATGCGCGATCTATCCGGATTGCTGAGGTGTTGTCCGGAGGCCGGGCAGCTGTCGAGACCGGCGGAGGAGCGGGATCACATGGCAGAGCACAACAGCAGCACTCCGGCAGACAGCTCCCCGACGTCACCCCCGCGGGCGCCCCTGGGGGCTCCGGAGAAGGACAAGCCGCTACGGACCGGATCGCAGGGCCGGCGCGCCCGGCGACGCCCGGGCCGCGCCCTCGCCACCGGTGCGGCCGGCGCTGCCGCCATGGTCTTCCTGACGGCGGTCGGCCCGGCGCCGAGCAGCGCCACGGCGCCGCCTACCGCTACGGCGCCGCCTTCCCTCACCGCGCCGCTTTCGGGTGAGCCCCGGTCGGGGCCGCGGTCGCGGTTCGTGCCCGGCCCCTGCCCGGCGACGCGCGAGCCGATCGCCGAGCTTCGCGTCGCACGCTGCGGTTTCCTGGAGGTTCCCGAGAACCGCGCCCACCCCGGCCGGCGGACCATCCGTTTGGCCGCAGCGGTCATTCCGGCCACCTCGGCGAAGCCTGCCCCGGACCCGGTGGTGTTCATGTCGGGCGGCCCCGGAGGCGAGACGTTCGACGACATCCCCTTCCTGACGGCCTCCGGCCTGAACCGGGATCGCCAACTGATCATCATGGCCCAGCGCGGCAATCGCTACGACCAGCCGGAGCTCACCTGCCCGGAGGTGGACCGGTTCAACGCGAAGGCCGTGGGTCTGCGCTACGGCGTGCCGTCGACGGGACGGCTCCTGCTGCGCGCGGTGAAGGCCTGCCGGAACCGCCTCACCTCCGGCGGGATCGACCTGAGCGCCTACAACACCGCCGAGAACGCCACGGACTTCGCCGATCTGCGCAAGGCGCTGGG
Organism: Streptomyces sp. URMC 124; assembly: GCF_051386455.1. Taxonomy (NCBI): domain Bacteria; kingdom Bacillati; phylum Actinomycetota; class Actinomycetes; order Kitasatosporales; family Streptomycetaceae; genus Streptomyces; species Streptomyces sp. URMC 124. Next base: position 18,781 of record NZ_JBPQTS010000088.1, on the reverse strand, counting down.
CATCGCCCGGTGGAACGTCTACGGACATTCCTACGGCAGCTACCTGGCCCTGACCTACCTGCGCAAGCACCCCCAGGGGATTCGCGCGGTGGCGCTCGACTCGGGTGCGTCCCCGAAGGTCGTGAACCTGCCGTGGACCTGGAGCAACGCCCGGGAGGGGATCGGCGCCATCCTCGCGGCGTGCGCGGCCGAACCCCGCTGCAAGCGCCGCTATCCGGACCTGCCCCGCACGCTGACGCAGCAGGTGCGCAGACTGGAGGCACGGCCCCTGACCCTGAACGCGCGGCCGCCGCGCGGGGGAGACCCGGTGAGGGTCGTCCTCGACGGGGGCGCGCTCGTGGACCTTCTGGTCTCCAACGCCGTCCGGGCCGAGGACGTCCCGGCGGCGATCGACGAGCTCGCCCACGGGCGCCCGGAGCGCTTCGCGCAGGCCCGCGCGGCCGGTTCGGTTCCCGTCGCCGGCGAGACCGCCCACGGCCTGACGCAGTCGGTGGCGTGCAGCGAGTGGGTGCCGGGATACTCGGCGTCCGACCTGCTCAACGCCGGGCGGCGAGCCTTCCCCGGGTGGCCGGACACGGTCCTGGCCCAAGCGCCGCAGCTGCCCTTCGAGAAGCAGCTGTGCCGCGTCTGGGACGTTCCGGACCGCACCCGGTCCCAGCGGGTGACGACCACGAGCGGTGTGCCGGCGCTCGTCGTCTCGGGGACGTTCGACACCAAGATCGGGGCGAGCTGGGGGCGGTACACCGCCCGTACGCTGCACCGATCGACCATGCTGCGGATCCCCGGAATCGGCCACTGGGTCGTCCCCCAGTCGCCCTGCGCACAGCGCGTACTGGCCTCGTTCCTTACCCGCCCGACCGCGCCCGACACCGGTTGCGCAGCCGGTCTCGCACCGAAGCCGTTCACGATCAGCCCTAAGTAGCCGGGAGGCCGGATGACACTCGACCAGGCGCCGCCCCGCCGTCACCGACGCCCCGTGCGGCGGCTGCGAGCCGCGGCGGCCGGGATGGCGGCAGGCGCCCTCATCACCGGCCTGCTCGCCACGCCCGCCCACGCGGAGCACGGCACGGGCACCGGCGCCACCGTCGGCATCGGAACAGCGATCGGCACGGCCGCCCGCACAGTGGGCCGTTCCCGCTTCGTACCCGGCCCCTGCCCGAGAACGGCGGACCCCGTTCCCGCACTCCAAGGGGCCCGCTGCGGAACGCTCACCGTGCCCGAGAACCGTGCCCGGCGCAGCAGCCGGACGATCACCCTCGCCGTCGCGATCGTGCCGGCGGCCACGAGCAGACCGAAGCCCGACCCGGTCGTGTGGCTCGCCGGCGGACCCGGCGACGACGCGGTCGGGGAGGCGGGCATGGCGATCGACGGCGGTCTGAACCGCGACCGGGACGTGATCTTCATGTCCCAGCGGGGAACGTACTCGGCCGACCCGGCCCTCACCTGCCCGAACATCGACGAGTTCAACGCCCGCGCGGTCGGCCTCGTCTACGACGCGCCGTCCACCGGGCGCCTGCACGTCGAGGCGACGCGCACCTGCCGCCGGCAGCTGGCGAGCCGCGGGATCGACCTCAGCGCCTACAACGACACCGAGAGCGCCGCCGACTACGCGGACCTGCGGGTCGCCCTCGGCATCGAGCAGTGGAACGTGTTCGGCATCTCCTACGGCACCCACCTGGCGCTCATTTACATGCGCCAGCACCCCCGGGGGATCCGGTCCGTCGGCATCGACGGCATCCTGCCGCCCTCCAAGGCGGGGTCGGCACTGACCTGGAGCAGCGCCCGGCAGGGCTTCGACGGCCTGTTCAAGGCCTGCGCACGACAGCCCGCGTGCAACCGCCGCTATCCGCACCTGCCGGCCACCTTCGAACGCCTCGTCCGCAAGCTCGAAGCCCACCCGGTCACGACCACCGTCACCGTTCCCGGCAGAGCGACGCCGGTGAAGGTCGTGCTCGACGGCGGGGCCCTGGTGAACTGGCTGACCTCCGCCACCCATCTCGCGCCGGGCGTACCCCGCTCCCTCGACGAGCTGGCCCACGGCAAGCCGCAGCGGATCGCCGAGCAGTGGGCGGGCGGCAAGCTCAGCCCCCAGGCCTTCGGCAGGGTGGCCCACGGACTCGTCTACGGCATCTTCTGCAGCGAGTGGGTGCCGTACGAGAGCCGGGCCGAGGCGTTCCGGGGCGGGAAGCGGGCGTTCCCCTCGTTCCCCCGCTCGGTACTGGCCCAGGCCCCGCAGCTCACCTTCCTCCGTCCGGACTGCCACGTCTGGAACGTCCCCGCGGCGCCGCGCTCGATCCGGGACGTCACGCGCAGCAACATCCCCACTCTCGCCCTGTCGGGCAGCTTCGACGCCCAGACCGGAGCGTCCAACGGCCCGTACGTCGCCCGGACGCTGAGCCGTGCCACCGTCGTCACGGTCCCCTACGAGCCCCACGTGGTCTTCGCCACGTCACGGTGCGCCCAAGAGATCACCCGCTCCTTCCTCGACAAACCGACGGCCCCGAAAACCGGATGCCTCACGACCCTGCGACCGCCCCGCTTCGAGACCGGACCGTAAGCCGGCCGCCGAGTGCCGGACATGCCGGTGTACGCCTTCCCTGGCCATCGTGCACGACTTCATCACGGCCGACGCCGGAACGGTCTTCGCCACGACGGCCGACGGCGGGGGCGCTGAGGTCGGCCTCGAGCTCCCGCCCCACGGGCGGGACGGGACGAGCGGACCGTCGGGTGCGCAAAGGTGGTTGCGAAGAGCGTCGTGAACCGACGGGGAGAAGCGCAGCCCAGCGGGAAACGCAGCGCAGTGCCCGCCCGCGGCGTGGGGCCGCGGACGGGCACTGGGCGGTGTGCCGGTGATGGTGAGGGACTACCGAGCCGCCTGGGCTCAGTAGAACATGAACGTCGCGTACAGGCCGTTGCCGACGTCCTGAGTGATGAGCTCCCCGGCCCCGGCCCCGAAGCCGTTGGCAGCATTGGCCACGTCGTAGACGGATCCGTAGTTGCCCATCCAGTGCCACGTCTTGACCTGGGCGCTGGAGCTCACGGTCGCCGGCCTGTTGTTCGGCGTGGGGGTGTCCGCGGCCATCGAGGGAGCGGCGGCCAGTCCGATCAGCATCGCGGTGGGGGCGGCTGCCAGGGCGAGGGTTCGAAGCGGGTTCATGGTGACCTCCATGAAAGGCTCGGATGTGCGAGCGGGAAAACATCCCAGACCACCGTAGGTGACTCGCGTCACACCCGCCATTCGGGCTATCGAGAGGAGGCCTCTTTTCCCCATTTCCCCATGTCCCGGCCGGGCTGCGGGCTCACGCACGGGGTGCCCGTCGTACTCCGTGGGGGTATCGGGGGTGCTCAGCGGCGATAGGCGGTGGTCGCGATGCGGGCGAACGAGTGCACCAGTGGGTTGGCGTCGCCCTTGTTCCACGCCACGACCACGCGGCTCGGTGGCATGTCGGTCAGCGGTACCACGGTGAGTCCTCGGGCCGGCTCGTGGCTCAGCGGAGTCATGCCGACCGTGCCGTTCCAGAGGACGGCTTGCCGGCATTCCTGGACGGCACGCACCACCGGGCCCTCGCGCCGCTCCCCACCGCTCCAGTACGACTGCCAGAGCGGGTCGGTGTCCTCGGGGAAGCGGAACCAGCGGCGGTCGGCCAGATCGGCCAGTTGCAGACTCTCGCGACGGGCCAGCGGGTCGTCGGCACGCAGCAGTGCTCCCACCGGGTCGGTGCGCAGCTCCTGCACGGTCAGGCCGGTCTCGTCGAACGGTGCGCGGGTCAGGGCGATGTCGACCAGCCCGGCGTGCAGCCCGCAGGTGGGGTCGGCCAGTCCGGTCTCGCGGATCCGGACCTCGACGTGCGGGTGCGCCCGGCGGTACGCGGCGGCCAGCCGGGTCGCGCCGGGATCCGCGCCGTCGCCCAGGACGCCGACGCCGATGGCCGTGGCACCGGCCGTCGCCGCCACGCGCAGCCGGGCCCGGTCGGCCTGGTCGAGCAGGGCCCGTGCCTCATCGAGCAGCACTGCTCCGGCCGGGGTGAGCGCGACACCCGCGGGGGACCGGTCGAACAGCGCGGCGCCGAGCTCGGTCTCCAGCCGTCTGATCGCCCGGCTCAGCGGCGGCTGGCTCATGTGCAGCCGGGTGGCCGCCCGGCCGAAGTGGAGCTCCTCGGCGACCGCCACGAAATAGCGCAGGGTGCGTAGCTCCATGCTGCGACGATACCCGCGCGGTATCGGCGTGACGGGACAGGCCTTGGACAGTCGCCGCGCCCCGGCGGTGGAATCGGGGCATGGCTGAAGAACCGACTGAAGAACCGAAGACAAGTGAGCCGATCGCCGGGCCCGTCGTATCCATGGTTCGCCCGGGCGAGGGCGAGACCATCGTCCTGGGCACCACGCGTATGCGCGTTCTCGAAGACGGCAGCAACACCGGGCACCGTCTGGGGCTCGCCGAGTCGGTCCTCGCGCCGCATACGCCCGGGCCGCCGCAGCACCGCCACGCTCAGCACGACGAGGGTTTCTACGTTCTCTCCGGCATGGTGCGGTTCACCGTCGGAGAGAAGGAGTACGACGCCGAAGCGGGCACGTTCGTGATGGTCCCGCCCGGAGCCCCGCACACCTTCGGCAACGTGACCGACCAGCCGGCCGTCATGCTCAGCATTCTCACGCCGGACCTGTACGTGCAGTACTTCCGGGACCTGCAGGGCATGATGGCCGACGGCCGGGCGCTGACCCCGCAGGCGAACACCGACGCGATGAGCCGCTACGCCACCGAGCCCGCCACCGACTTCACCTAGAGGCCCGGCGGGGGAGACGGCCCCCCGGCCGGTGTCAGTCTGCCTGGCAGATGGCGTAGACGGTGAGGTTGATGGTGTACGGGCCCGCGGCGACGGCGGTCCAGCCGCGGCCGTCGGGGGCGGGGTAGCTGTCCTTCCCGTCCCCGTTGCTCTGCCAGCCACCGCCCGTGGCGTGCTTGCCGGCCGGGCAGACGGCGGTGGCCTGGGCGGTGTTGTGCTTGCTGGCGGTGGCGGTGACGATGTCCGGCTTGAGCTCCGCCTGGGCGGAGGCGGACGACGCGGCGAACCACACCCCGCCGGAAGCGGCCAGAGCGGCCGCACCGGCGGTGAGCGCCAGGTGCCGGCGGGTGAAGATGAAGCGAGTGGCTGACGTCATGACCGTTTCCCTCCGTAACAGGGGCGCGACGCGGGACTCGTGCGCCTCCTCGCGGACCACTCTGCTCAACGGAGCATCAGCGTTAACGTGAAAGGAGTGACGAAATTGATAGTTTGTCAGTTTGGTGGCTGAGTGAGCGGCAGCCGGAAGAGAACGAAACCCAACGGCCTGTTCGGCCGCACGTCCCCGCCCATACATTCGCCGGTTCCCTCGCAGGGCCGACCCACCGATCGCTCGGCGGAAGTTGCGGGTAGCCCCTACCAATGTGGTCACATGAAGGGGAACACGACCCCCCGCAGCATCCGGCCCTGCACGCTCTGGGAGCCGTCGCGCAGACGTCGCTGTGGACGCTGTACCACCGGGCAGCGGCCGCCACCCGCACCCCGCCGCTGCTTGCGGACCCCATGGCAGTCGAGCTGGCCGCCCGCTACGGCCGGGCCCTCGCCACGCGCTTCGGTCCGCCGAGCGCGCTCGCCGAGCAGTACCTCGCGCTACGGGCCCGGATGTATGACACCGCCACGATCGACTTCCTGCAACGCCACCCCGCGGCGACGGTGATCACTCTCGGGGAGGGAATGGAGACGCAGTTCTGGCGCGTGGACAACGGCACGGCCCGCTGGCTCTCGGTCGACCAGCCCGAAGTGATCGAGCTGCGCCGGGCGCTCCTGCCCCATGGACCGCGACAGCACACCATCGCCTGCTCCGTCACCGACCCCCGGTGGACCGGCCATCCCGTCGCCGAACCACCCGTGCTCATCGTGGCCCAGGGGTTGTTGATGTACCTGAAACCCGCCCAGGCCGCCGCCCTCGTCCGCCTCTGCACCCACCGCTTCCCACGCAGTGTGATGCTTTACGACACGCTTCCCCGCGCCGCAGCCTTCCTGGCCGGGCGCGTCCTGAGCCGTGGCGGCACGTTCCGCTTCCCCACCCTGCACGGCACCCCCGGCCCGTTCGCCCGGCAGCTCACCCGTGCCGAGTCCTTCCCCCGACGGAGCGGGATCACGGTGCGGAGCATCGGTCCGTACGCCGTCGGGCCGCGCGCCCTCGCCCGGCCCGTATCCGCCGCGCAGGCTCTCCCGCTCGTGCGCACGATGTTGCTGCCGGCACTCATCCGGCTGGACATTCCCTGACACCAGGCCGCACCGGGGCGAAACCCTGCACCAGGGCAGGCGTTGTGACAGGCATGACCACATCGAAGAAGAACAACGACCGCCGCGCGCGCCGCGTCGCCGTCACCGCTCCCGCTGCGGCCGCTGCCCTGGCCGCCGCCCTCCTGTTCGCCGCCGTGCCGCCTTCGCCGGTGCACGCCGCGCCGTCCGCCCCGCTGCCGCCCGGCCCGACGGCCGCCGGCAGGGGCGTGCCCGGGGCCGGGCGGCAGGCGTACTACCCGGACGTGGACCGGATCGTGTGCGAGGTGAACAAGGAACGGGCGAACCGGCGGCTGGCCCCCCTGCTGATCTCGAACCCCGTCTCCGACGCGGCACGCCGCCACGCCCGCGACATGGCCCGGACCGGTCGCCTCAGCCAGGTCGGGAGCGACGGACGGGACCTGCGCGCCCGGCTGAGCGACGCGAACGTGTTCTCGTCCCACATCCTCGAGTTCCTCTTCCACGGCTACGACCACGACGGCTACTTCGCCGACATGGCCACCGACCCGGCCCCGGACAACGGGTTCTCCAAGGAGCTGATGAACCCGCAGACGGTGGCCGTCGGCGTGGGCTACGAGAACCGGTACTGGGACGTGGTCCTCGTCGGCAAGCACCGCAAGCTGGTCACCCGTCCGCCGTCGTGCGGGGGCGCCTGACGGCAGTGCCCGGGCCGAGCGCACTGGTCCGCGGGTGAAGTATTGAGGTTGGTTGTCAAGCGGAATATGATGCGCGGGCGCTGACAGGGTTCCCATGCATACAACTGTGCGCCGTGCAACTGGACTTGTCCTTCCGGTTGTGGGCTGAAAGGGTGATCCGGAAGTTTGCTACCGAGGCGCGTATCGGCTGCGGAGACGGGAGTGACCGTCCTTGCGTCCGGCTCCTCGGGCATCGTCGAGATTCCAGAGTCCCTGGTGGGGAGACCGCCTTCGTGGTGCAGACGACCGTCATAGGTGTCAGTCCTTTCGGGGAGGCCGACCCGCGACTCGTCGCGGCCGTCCGCAGAGCCGGCGGGCTCGGCATCCTGGACCTCGGCAGCGGGGACCGGCAAGCCCGCGAAGCCCTCTCCTTGGCCCGCCGTTGGACCGGCGGCGACTTCGGCGTACGCATCGCGGAAGACTGCTCGCTTCATCCGGACGACCTTCACGACCGGCACGCGCCGGGGCCGCACACCATCCTGTTCGCCCCCGGCGTCAGCCGCCCCGTGGACCGGAGCCGAGGCGTCACCGTCCTGGCCGAAGCCCGCTCCCGGGCCGAGGCCCGCGCAGCGGTACGGGCGGGGGCGTCCGGCATCGTCGCGCGCGGCAGTGAGTGCGGTGGCCCGGCCGGCGAGCTGTCCACCTTCGTCCTGCTGCAACAGTTGCTTGCCGACCCGGAGTCGGGCGTTCCCGTCTGGGCGTGCGGCGGCGTCGGGCCGAACACCGCTGCGGCGGCCGTCCTCGCGGGCGCCGCCGGTGTCGTACTCGACGTTCAGCTCGCTCTCCTGGAGGAAGCAGCCACTCCGCCCGCGCTCGCCCGCCTGCTGCGCACAGCGGACGGTACCGGCACGGTCCTCGCCGACGGGCGGCGCCTGCTGGACCGCAACCGACCGGGCCTCCCCGCCGAACTGCGCGACCGTCCCGTCCCCCTCGGACAGGACGCCTTCCTCGCCGGCCGTTTCGCCGGTGACCACCGCACGGTGGGCGCCGCGGTACGGTCCGTGCGCGAGGGCATCGACCGGGCGCTCCGCAACGCCAGCGCGCCCGAGGCGCTGCGCCCCGGGTCCGCCATGAGCCGCTCGTTCGGCACCGAACTCCCCGTTGCCCAGGGCCCGATGACACGCGTCAGCGACCAGGCGCGCTTCGCCTCGGCCGTCGCGGAGGGCGGCGGCCTGCCGTTCCTCGCCCTGGCCCTTTCGGGCCCCGAGCGGACCAGATCACTCCTGGAGGAGACCCGGGCCGTACTCGGCGGGCGGCCCTGGGGTGTCGGCATCCTGGGCTTCGCGCCGGAAGACGTGCGCCGCGCCCAGCTCGAAGCCGTACGCGACCTCCGGCCCACCCATGCCGTCCTCGCCGGCGGTCGCCCCACGCAGGCGGCAGCGCTGGAAGCCCACGGCGTCCGCACCTTCCTGCAGGTGCCGGCGCCGGGGCTGCTCGGACAGTTCCTCGACGCCGGAGCCCGGCGCTTCGTCTTCGAAGGCGCCGAGTGCGGCGGCCACGTCGGGCCCAGCAACTCCTTCCCGCTGTGGGAGGCACAACTGGCCGTTCTGGAACGCTTCCTGGACGGCCCTGATCACGGCCGCGACCGTGACGGGCGGGAGCGTGACGAGCCGCCGGCTGTCGAGGTGCTCTTCGCCGGCGGGATCCACGACGAGCGCTCGGCGGCCATGGTCGCTGCCCTGTCCACCGGGCTCACACAACGCGGCGCCGCGGTCGGCGTCCTGATGGGCACCGCGTACCTCTTCACCCGCGAGGCGGTGGAGTGCGGAGCCGTCCGGCCGGCCTTCCAGCACACGGTGCTTTCCGCGCAGAACACCGTCCTGCTGGACACCGCGCCCGGCCACGTCACCCGTTGCGTACCGAGCCCGTTCACCGCCACCTACCGGAGGCGTCAGGAGGACCTGCGCCGGCAAGGCGTCCAGGGACGAGACGCCTGGGAGCGGCTGGAACGGCTCAACCTGGGACGGCTGCGCATCGCCGCCAAGGGTGTCGAGCGCGTCGACGGCGACCTCCGCGAAGTGGGAGAGGAACGGCAGGTCGACGAGGGCATGTTCATGGCCGGCGAGGTCGCGGTGCTTCGCGACGCCACCACGACCGTGGCCGACCTGCACCACGCCGTGACGGACCGGGCGGCAGCCTTCTACGAACGGCGCGCCGCGGACCTGACCGGCGAGGCACCATCCGCGTCGACGGCCCGTACGACCCCGGCTCCCGCGCCGCCGCCGCTCGACGTCGCGATCATCGGCATGGCCGGCATGTTCCCCGGAGCCCCCGACCTGCCCGACTTCTGGGCCCACGTGCTCGGCGGTACGGACGCGGTGACCGAAGTGCCCGAGGACCGCTGGGATCCGGCCCTCCACTACGGCCCGGAAGCGCCCGCGGGCGACACCTCGGCCTCCCGCTGGGGCGGCTTCCTGCCCGGGATCCCCTTCGACCCCCTGCGCTACGGCATTCCGCCGTCCTCGCTCGCCTCCGTCGACCCCGTGCAGCTGCTCGCCCTGGAGGCGGCCCGGCGCGCCCTCGCCGACGCAGGCTACGAGCAGCGCGACTTCCCGCGGGCACGCACCGCCGTGATCTTCGGGGCCGAGGCGGGCAGCGACATGTCCAACGCGACCACCCTGCGCACCGTCCTGCCGTCCTATCTCGGCGGACCGCTCCCGGAGGACCTGGCGGGCCAGCTGCCCGCCCTCACCGAGGACTCCTTCCCCGGAATGCTCGCCAACGTCATCTCCGGCCGGATCGCCAACCGCTTGGACCTCGGCGGGTCCAACTACACCGTCGACGCCGCCTGCGCCTCCTCGCTGGCCGCCGTCGACATCGCCTGCAAGGAGCTGACGACGGGCGCGGCGGACCTCGTCCTGTGCGGTGGCGCCGATCTGCACAACGGCATCAACGACTACCTCCTCTTCTCGTCCGTGCACGCGCTGTCCCCGACCGGCCGCTGCAAGACCTTCGACGCCGAGGCGGACGGCATCGCCCTGGGCGAAGGCATCGCCTGCGTGGTGCTCAAACGGCTGGCCGACGCGCAGCGCGACGGCGACCGGGTCTACGCCGTCGTCAAGGGCGTCGGTTCCTCCAGCGACGGACGCTCCCGCGGCCTGACCGCGCCGCGACCGGAGGGGCAACGCGCGGCGCTGGAGCGGGCCTACGCGCAGGCCCGGATCTCACCGGCCCGGGTCGGCCTGGTCGAGGCGCACGGCACCGGCACGGTCGTCGGCGACCGCACCGAACTCGACGTGCTCACCGAGGTGTTCCAGGAGTCCGGGGCCGCGCCGGGCGGGTGCGTGATCGGTTCGGTGAAGTCGCAGATCGGCCACACCAAGTGCGCCGCCGGCCTCGCCGGTGTGATCAAGACGGCGCTGGCGCTGTACGCCGGGGTGCGCCCGCCGACCCTCCACGTCCGGCAGCCCAACCCTGCGTGGCGGCCGGAGAGCAGCCCGTTCGTCTTCCACCGACGGGCCCTGCCCTGGGCCGCGCCGTCCGCGGAACGGGTGGGCGGCGTGAGCGCCTTCGGCTTCGGCGGCACCAACTTCCACGTGGTGCTGCAAGGACGCGACGACGAAGCGCCGCCGCGCCGAGCCGCCGATGCCTGGCCCGCCGAGCTGTTCCTGTTCCGCGGCGAGGCGGCGATCGAGGACCTGCTGCGACTGGCCGAGGCGGACGCGGACACATACCGCGCGGCCCGCTGGCGGCCGTGGCGGCTCCGCGACCTGGCACGTACAGCGGCACGGCGGGCCGCGGACCCGGCCGCCGGGCCGGTCACCGCCGCCGTGGTCGCAGCCGGCCTGGCCGAACTGCCCGGCCTGCTGCGGGCCGCACGGGAAGGCCGCGCGGCGCCGGGCGTCTTCACGGCCGGTGCCGCGCGGAACGGCCACGCCGCCACCGCCGGGCACGAGCCCGGCACGGTCGACGGCGAGCCCGGCAAGCTGGCATTCCTCTTCCCGGGCCAGGGCAGCCAGCGGCCCGGCATGCTGGCGGACCTGTTCACCGCCTTCCCGGAGACGCACGAGCACCTGCGCCGGGCCCCGGTCGACGCGATGTTCCCGCCGGCCGCGTTCGACCCGGCCGCCCGCGACGCGCAGCGCGCCCGGCTCGCCGACACCCGACGGGCCCAGCCCGCCCTGGGCGCCGCCGGCCTGGCCGCCCATGACGTGTTGTCGAAGCTCGGAGTCCGCCCCGACATGGTGGCCGGTCACTCCTACGGGGAGCTCGTGGCGCTGTGCGTGGCCGACGCGTTCCCCGCCGCGGACCTGCCGGAGCTGAGCGAGCTGCGCGCGGAGACGATGCTGAACGCCGCCGGAGACGATCCGGGCGCCATGGCCGCCGTCACGGCGGGGGCGACCGCTGTGGAAGCCGTGCTGGCCGGGGCGGGGCTCGCAGGCCACGTGGTGGTCGCGGGCCACAACTCCCCGTCCCAGACGACGGTCGCGGGGCCGAGCCAGGCTGTGCGCCGAGGAGTGGCGGCCCTGCAGGACGCCGGCTTCGGCGTGCAGCCGCTCGACGTGGCGTGCGCCTTCCACAGTCCGATGATGGCCGGCGCGGCGGAGACCTTCGCCGAGGCGCTCGCCTCCCGCCCCTTGCGGGCACCGGAGATCCCGGTGTGGTCCGGGCTGACGGCGACCCGCTACCCGGCGGACACCACGGAACTGCGAGCCCTCCTCGCGGGGCAGATCACGGCGCCGGTGCGCTTCGCCGAGCAGATCGAGGCGATGTACGCGGCCGGAGCGCGGATCTTCGTCGAAGCGGGCCCGGGCACCGTACTGACCGGCCTGGTGCGCGCCACCCTCGGCGACCGGCCGTACCTGGCCGTCCCCTTCGAGCCGCACCCCGAGGCGGGGCTGCGCGGCCACCTGGAGGCGCTGGCCCGGCTGGCGGTCTCGGGCGGCGTCCACGTCGACGCGGAAGCGCTGTTCGCGGGCCGGGACGCGGTGGTGGCCGAGCCCGGGCGGACGCCGAAGCGCCCCGGCTGGATCGTCGACGGGCACCTGGTCCGCACCGCGGACGGCGAGCTGCTCCCCGGAGGAATGCGGCCCGCCCAGCGGATCGCACCGCTGGCACCGGCACCGGTTGGTGACGGCGCGAACGGGGCCGGCGGGGTGGACCGGTCGGTCCTGCTCCAGGACTTCCTGCGCGGCAGCCGTGAGCTGATCGCGGCGCAGCGGGACGTCCTGATGACGTACTTCGGCGGGTCGGCGGGCATCCCGCCGCAGGCCCCCGCGCCGGCGGCGGAAACGGCCACCGTTCCGGCGGCCACTGTTCCGGCGGTGGCCGGGGCGGCTGCCACGCCGCTCCCCGCGGAAGCCGACGAGCCCGACCTGTTGCGCACGGTGCTGTCGGTCATCAGCGAACGGACCGGCTACCCCGTGGAGATGCTCGACCCGCAGCTCGACCTCGAAGCCGACCTCAGCGTGGACTCGATCAAGCGGACGGAGATCGCCGGCGAACTGGTCAAACGGCTGGGAGGATCAGGGGCGCGGATCCCGGACGACGCGGACCTGGAGACCCTGACCCGGGCACGGACCGCGGCGTCGATCGTGGAGTGGATGGACGCGCACACAGGTGGCCCGGCAGAAGAAGAGACCCTCACGTCGCGCCCGGAGCAGGAGCCGGACGACACCGCGGCCACCGAGTCGACCGGAGTCGCTCCCCGGAGGTACGTCCTGCGGAGCGTGGTCCTGGACGACGCTTCGCCACCGGACGGATCCCCGGCCCTACGGGACAGGCACGTCCTCGTGCTCGGCGGGAGCGACCGCAGCGCCCCGTCCCTCCTCGCCCGGCTCCGGGAGCACGGAGCGCACGCCACCCACGCCGACGGTACGTCCGCGGCCCCGGCCGGGCCGCTGGACGCGGTGATCCTGCTGGCCGGGCCCGTGCTGCCGGACGCCTTCCCCCTCCTGAAGGACCTGCTCCGGCGCGGCCCGCGCCACCTGCTGTGCGTCCGGCCGACCGAAGGCGACGGCCGGAGCGATGCCATCGCCGACGGGATGGGCGGCTTCCTGCGCACCACCGCACGCGAGTACCCGCAGACCACGTCCCGCCTGCTGTCCGTCCCCGATGGATGGAGCGCCGACAACGCAGCAGACGCGGTCATCGGGGAACTCCTCGCGCCCGACCGCGAACCCGTCGTGGTCCGCACCGAGGACGGCCGACGGCTCGGCGTCGAGCCGCAGGAGGCCCCGCTGGGCCCGCTGCTGACGGACGACGAGTCCACGGCGGAACGGGCGGCCGCGGCCCTCGGGCTCGGGCCGGAGTCCGTCCTGCTGTTCGCGGGAGGGGCGCGCGGCATCGCCGCGCGCTGCGCCGTGGCCCTCGCGGCGGCCGCCCGCTGCCGGGTCGAACTGCTCGGCCGGACCCCCCTGTCCGACGCCCCCGAGCCGGCCGGGCTCGCGGGCGTCGCCGGGCGCGCCGCGCTGCGGTCCGCACTCGCCGAGCGCGGCGGGCTCCGCCCCGCGGAGATCGACCGGCAAGCCGGCCTGGTCCTGGCCCGCCGCGAGATCGAGGCGACCCTCGCCGCGATCCGCGCAGTCGGCGGCGAGTGCGGATACCGTTCCGTCGACCTGCGGGACGCGGAAGCCGTCGAGCAGGCGGTCAAGGAGACCCACGCCCGCTACGGACGCGTCGACGGCCTGGTGCACGCCGCCGGAGTCATCGAGGACAGGCTCGTCGCGGACAAGGACCCGGCGTCCTTCACCCGCGTCCACGAGACGAAGGCGGACAGTGCCCGCACTCTCTTCGCCGCCCTGCGCCGGCTCCCCGCCCCACCCCGCTTCACGGTGCTGTTCGGCTCCGTCGCGGCCGTGTACGGCAACCGGGGCCAGGCGGACTACGCCGCCGCCAACGACGGCCTCGCCGGGCTCGGCAGAGCGTGGCACCACTCCACGGGCGCGCGGGCGCTGACCGTCCACTGGGGGCCGTGGGCCCCGGACGACACGCACGGCGGGATGGTCGGCCCGGAGCTCGCCCGGGAGTACGCCCGGCGCGGCATCGGCCTGATCGACCCCAGGGAGGGGACACTCGCCCTGCTGCGCGAACTGACCTGGGGCGACGACGACACGTGCGAGGTCGTCTACGCCGCTCCGGGGTGGTGACGGTGGACCACGGCACTTCCGGGAGCCGCGCGCAGGAACCGGTGGCCGTCACCGGCATGGCGGTCACACTGCCGGGCGCGGACGATCTGGACCGCTACTGGCACAACCTCCTCACCGGCGTGGACGCCGTCTCCGAGGTGCCGCCGGGGCGCTGGGACGAGGAGGAGTACCGCTCCGGTGCCATCTACTGCCGGCGCGGCGGCTTCGTAGACGACCGGCTCACCGGCTTCGACCCCGCCGCCTTCGGCATCATGCCGGACTCCGTCCGGGCCACCGAGCCCGACCAGCTGATCGCCCTGCGTACGGCCGCCGCCGCGATCACCGACGCGGGCGGCCTCTCCACGGTGGATCCCGCACGGGTCGGAGTGGTGCTCGGCCGGGGCGGCTACCTCACGCCCGGACTGGCGCGCCTCGACCAACGCGTCCGCACCGCCGGCCAGCTGACCCGTACCCTGCGGGAACTGCTGCCCGAGCTCGGCGACGAGCGACTGGCCCGGGTCCGTACCGCCTTCGAGGAGGCCCTGGGACCCGACAGCCCCGATGCCGTCATCGGACTGGTCCCCAACTTCGCCGCCTCGCGCATCGCCAACCGGCTCGACCTGCGCGGCCCCGCCTACACCGTCGACGCGGCCTGCGCCTCCTCCCTCCTGGCGGTCGGCCAGGCCGTGGGCGAGCTGACCGCCGGACGCTGCGACGTGATGCTCGCCGGAGGCGTGCACCACTGCCACGACGTGACCCTGTGGTCGGTGTTCGCCCGGCTCGGGGCCCTCTCCCCGACCCAGCGGATCCGCCCCTTCCACCGTGACGCGGACGGTGTGCTGATGGGCGAGGGCACCGCGGTGCTCGTCCTCAAACGGCTCGCCGACGCCGTGCGCGACGGCGACCGGGTGTACGCGGTGGTCCGGGGCACCGGAGTGGCCGGCGACGGCCGCGCCGCCGCCCTGGTGAACCCGGACCCCGACGGTCAGACCCGGGCGGTCCGGCTCGCCTGGCAGGCGGCCGGCGTGGACCCCGCCGCCCCCGGCGCGATCGGCCTGCTGGAAGCCCACGGCACGGGCACCCCCAACGGTGACGCGGCCGAAATCACCACACTGAGCCGGGTCTTCGGCACCCCGCGCGCACCGGACGCGGTGATCGGCTCGGTCAAGTCGATGATCGGCCACACCATGCCGGCGGCGGGCGCCGCGAGCCTGGTCAAGGCCGCTCTCGCCCTCCACCACCAGGTGCTGCTGCCCACCCTCCACTGCGAGGACCCCCACCCCGGGCTGCTCGCCACCCGTTTCCGCCCGTCCCCGGTGGCCCGCCCCTGGGAGGCGGAGGTGCGCCGGGCCGGGGTGAACGCCTTCGGCTTCGGCGGGATCAACGCCCACGTCGTCCTGGAGGAATTCGCCCCCGCGGCAGGCAAGAAGCGCTCTGCTCCCACGGCACTGCGCGTCGACGAGCCCGAACCGCTCCTGCGGATCGCGGCCGACACTCCCGAAGCGCTGCGTACCCTGCTCGACACCGACGACGCCCATCTGCGCGCCACGGCGGTCACCTGGGCCGGAAGCACCGGATCCCGAAGCACCGGGACCGGAAGCGCCGGATCCGGAAGCGCCCGCCTGGCCGTGGCCGGGCCCGCGGCCGAACGCCTCGCACTGGCCCGGAAGGTGGCGGCCCGCGGCCGGGCCTGGGGCGGCCGCCGCGAGGTGTGGTTCGCCCCCGGGCCCCTCCTCGGACCCGCCGGCGGAGGCCGCACCGCCTTCCTCTTCCCCGGCCTGGAGGCCGGGTTCGCCCCCCAGGGCGAGGACATCGCCCGCCACTTCGGACTGCCCCGGCCCACCTGGCAGCAGGCCCGCGTCGGCGCCGTGGCCGAACACGGCGCCGCCGTCGTCGACGCCGGCCGGCTCCTGGCCACCGCGCTGCGCCGCTCCGGTATCGCCCCCGACGCCCTCGCCGGGCACAGCGTGGGGGAGTGGACCGCCATGGCCGTCGGCGGGATCTTCGCCGACAAGGAAGTGGACGCCTTCCTGAGGGACTTCGACCCCCTGGCACTGCGGGTCCCCGACCTGGTCTTCGTGACCTTCGGAGCGCCCGCCGAGCAGGTGGAGGCGGCCCTCGCGGGGATCGGTGACGTGGTCCTCTCCCACGACAACGCCCCGCACCAGTCCGTGGCCTGCGGCCCCGCGGCCCAGGTGGAGAAGGTCACGGAACGGCTGCGCCGCGAGGGCGTGCTCGGCCGCCCGCTGCCCTTCGCGTCCGGCTTCCACACGCCCATGCTGGCGCCTTACCTCGGGCCGATCCGGGAGGCCATGCGGCGCTTCACCCTGCACCGTCCCTCCGTGCCGGTCTGGTCGGGCACCACCTGCGCGCCGTTCCCGGAGCGGGAGACGGAGGCCCGTGAGCTGGCCGTGCGTCACCTCCTGGAGCCGGTCCGGTTCCGCGGCCTCGTCGAATCCCTCCACGCGGCCGGGTTCCGGGCCTTCGTCCAGGCGGGCCAGGGCCAGCTGCCCGCCCTCGTCGACGACATCCTCGCCGGCCACGAGCACCTGGCGGTCACGGCCGGCAGCACCGACGGCGACGGCCTGGGCCGACTGCGCCGCGCGGTCGCCGGGCTGTGGGCCTACGGGGCGGAACCCGACTTCACCGCCCTGGCTCCCGGAGGCGGCCGCTCCACCAGCAGCGTCCCGCCACCGCCCGCGGCACCGGCCCGACCGGGCGTACGGCTCGGCCTGGACGCCGGACCGGTCCGCCTCGAACCCGCCGCCCGGGACCGGCTCCGCACGGAGATGCGCGACGCGCTCGCCGGCGGGGGGACACCCGGCGTCGGTCATCAGCTCCACGATGCCGCCCGGCGGTTCCCGGAGGCGGCCCAGCTGCGCGCCCTGCTGACCGAGACGGCCGACACGGCCGCGGCCCTCTTCGCGGCGCACTCCACCCCCGGCCCGGCCGCACCGACAGCCCGTCCGGCGTTCGGAGACGCGACCGGAGGCCCCGCCTTCCGCACGGCTCCGGCGGCTCCGGAGGGCCCGGAGGCGGTCCCGGCCGCCAGGGTCGTCCCCGGCCCGGCGATGCCGGACCACGCGGCGGATCCCGTACGGACCACCACGCTCCGGGTGGCCCTCGACACCATGCCGTACCTCACCGACCACTGCTTCTACCGCCAGCGGCCGGACTGGCCCGACATCGGCGACCGCTGGCCCGTCGTCCCCGCGACGACCATGATCCGGCACATGGCGGAAGCGGCGGCCGCACCCGGCAACGGTGTCACGGTCGCCGTCCGCGACGCCCGCTTCCTCGCCTGGCTGGTCGCCGAGCCCGCCGTCGACGTGACCACCGCGGTCCGGGGCGTCCCCGGACGGCCGGGCCACCACACCGTGGAATTCGGCCGCTACGCGCGCGCCGAGACCGAAACCGCACCCCGCCACCCGGCACCGCCCGCCCGCTGGCCGGTCCCGGACGGTGAAGAAGCGCCCACCGTCTCGGCACGGCGGATGTACGACGAACGCTGGATGTTCCACGGCCCGCTCTTCCAGGGCGTCACCGCGGTCACCGCGCTCGGCGCACGCCACGTCCGGGGCGTCATCACCGCACCGCCCGCACCCGGCGCGCTCCTCGACAACGCCGGACAGCTCCTCGGCTACTGGCTGATGGCCACCCGCCCCGACCGCAACGTCGTGCTGCCGGTCGGCATCCGCGAGATCCGCTTCCACGGCCCGGAGCCCGCGGCCGGGGAGCGTCTCGACTGTCACGTCCGCATCACCGCCCTCACCGAGACCCGGCTGGCGGCCGACGTCCAGCTCAGCCACCGCGGAACCGTCTGGTGCGAGATCACCGGATGGGAGGACCGCCGGTTCGACTCACCGCACGCCACCGACGCCATCCGGCGCAGGCCCGAGAACAGCGCCCTCGCCCGGATCCAGCCCGGCGGCTGGCACCTGGTCTTCGAGTACTGGCCCGACCCGGCCTCCCGCGAGCTGATGATGCGCAACCTGCTGGGCGGCGCCGAACGGGACGCCTACGCGGCCCGCCCGGCGCGCGGCAGACCGCAGTGGCTGCTCGGCCGGATCGCCGCCAAGGACGCCGTACGCCACCACCTGTGGCAGCACGGCGCGGGCCCCGTCTTCCCCGCCGAGATCCGGGTGCGCAACGACGCCACCGGCCGGCCCTGCCCGGAAGGGGTGCACGGCCGGGAACTGCCGCCCCTGGACCTGTCCCTCGCCCACTGCGCGGAAGCCGCGGTCGCCCTGGCCCGCCCCGCGGGCGCCGCGCCCGCCGGCATCGACATCGAGGAGATCACCGAGCGGCCGGAGGCCACCCGCGACGCGGTCCTGGCCCCCGAGGAACTGCCGCTGTACGACCGCCTCGGTGGCGGTGCGCGCGCCCTCGTCCGCTTCTGGGCGGCCAAGGAGGCCGCGGCCAAGGCCGAAGGCACCGGTCTGCGCGGCAGACCCCGCGACTTCCGCGTCACCACCGCGGACGGAGACCGGATGACGGTCCGCACGCCCTCCGGCCGCACCCACTCCCTGTCCCTCGCCGAAGTCGGCAACCCGGCGGGACTGCGACCCCGCCGCTACGTCGTCGCCTGGACCGAGGACACCCACCGGCAGCACCACGAGGAGAGTGCCTCATGACCACCACCCCCACGCCCGCGGCCGTCACTCCCCTCCCGGGGACCGGCGAGCGCGCGGTCCCCGGGAGGGGAGTGACG
>NZ_JBPQTS010000087.1:0-30088 GCF_051386455.1 Streptomyces sp. URMC 124 | reverse complement strand
GGAGCGGGGGGTGGGGGAGCGGGGTGCAGGCGATGCCCGCCGCGGTGAGCCGTTCCGCCAGCCCGTCGGCCGTCGGGCGCTGCCCGGGCGGAAGTTCCCGTACGCGCCAGGCGGCACTGCCGTACGCCTCCCGCGCCGCCAGGAATTCCGCCGCCGCGAGGACGGCGGCGCGCGGGGCGTCCGCGGCGGGGATCAGCAGCCCGGGACCGTCCGTGCCGAAGCACACGGCGGCGCGCCCGGCACCGCTTGCGATCAATGTCACATCGGGCCGGAGGGCCACGATGTCGCCCCGCCCGTCGTCCAGTCCGAAGAGGAATCTGCCGGAGAGGCCGGTCAGGTCGGCGGAGACTCCGGGCACATCGTCCGCGCAGCCATCGGCGCAGAGGAGTCCGTCCAGCTCACGGGCCCATGACTGGACGTCGACGGGTGCCGCGCCGGTGTCCGGGGCGTCCGCTGCCGGACCGGAACCGGAACCGGAAGCGCAATCAGGGCCGAAACCGGAACCGGAATCCGGACGCCGGCCGTCCAGGCCGCACAGCGGCGAAGCCGCCACGTTGCGGATCCGGTCGTGCCGGTCCGACGGCAGCAGGCCGTGCCGCCGCAGCCGCCCGGCGACGGAGCCGCCGCAGCCGGCGGGGAGGCCGCGCAGCTGGACGTTGCCGCGCGAGGTGAGGTCGAGGTGCCCGTCGCCCAGCTCGTCCGCCACCGCGGCCAGCACCTCGGCCTGACGAACCGTCAAAAGACCTCCGGGCAGGCGGACACGGGCCAGCGCACCGTCGTCCGCGGTGTGCAGGCGCAGCGTGCCGGGGCAGGCGTCGCCGCGCTCGCGGACGGGCCCCGCGGCGCCTGTACCGGCACCGGAGCCGTCCCGGCCCGGGGGAGGTGCGGGGGTGGTGGACATGGCGGCGAGCATACCGACGCCCGTATCCGGCGCACGGCCCCGTACCGCACGCCCCACGCTCTTGCGCACCCGCACGCCCTCCACTCTCCCGTACCGCCTCCTGCCAGGGCTTTACTATGCTCAGCGGTGGAGCAGTGCCCGCTTTCGCGGGCGCCGCTCCGCCAAACGCCAGCGACGGCGACAGGGGAGGAAGCCGGTGAGACTCCGGCACGGTCCCGCCACTGTGAGCCCGGCACTCCCGCCGGGCGAGTCAGGAACTCCCGCCGTCCTCCAACCGCCCGGGGCGCGGACCCCGAGGAAGGCTTGCCGCCGCATGCGCACATTCCGGTGCCGGGCACCCCGGGCGACCCTCGAAGCCCTGGGGAGCGCCGCGTGATCCTTCTCCTGTCGACGTCCGACACCGACCTGCTCAGCGCCCGCGCGGCTGCTGTTCACGGCGGCCCGGTCCCGTACCGGCTCGCCAACCCCGCCCGGCTCGCCCTCGACGACCTCCCGGCCCTCCTGGAGGGCACCGACCTCGTCGTCGTCCGCCTCCTGGGCGGCGTCCGCGCCTGGCAGGAGGGCCTGGACCTGCTGCTCGCCGGGGACCGGCCCGTCGTCGTCCTCACCGGCGAACAGGCCCCCGACGCCCAGCTGATGGAGGTCTCCACCGTCCCCATCGGCATCGCCGCGGAGGCCCACGCCTACCTCGCGCACGGCGGCCCGGCCAACCTCGAACAGCTCGCCCGCTTCCTCTCCGACACCGTGCTCCTGACGGGCCACGGCTTCGAGCCCCCGGCCGTCGCCCCCGCCTGGGGCGAGCTGGAGCGCACTCCGCGCGCCCAGAACCCCGGCGGCCCGCTCGTCGCCGTGCTCTACTACCGCGCCCACCACATGAGCGGCAACACCGCCTTCGTCGACGCCCTCTGCGGCGCCGTCGAGGACGCGGGCGGCCGCGCCCTGCCGCTGTACGTGGCCTCGCTGCGCGCCCCCGAGGCCGAGCTGATCGAGGCCCTGAGCGGCGCCGACGCCGTCGTCACCACCGTCCTGGCGGCCGGCGGCACCAAGCCCGCCACGGCCTCGGCCGGCGGCGACGACGAGTCGTGGGACGCCGGCGCCCTCGCCGCCCTCGACGTGCCGATCCTGCAGGCCCTGTGCCTGACCGGGCCGCGCAGCGCCTGGGAGGAGAACGACGAGGGCCTCTCGCCGCTCGACGCCGCGACCCAGGTCGCCGTGCCCGAGTTCGACGGCCGCATCATCACCGTCCCGTTCTCCTTCAAGGAGGTCGACGAGGACGGCCTCCCGGCGTACGTCGCCGACCCCGAGCGCGCCGCCCGCGTCGCCGGCATCGCCGTGCGCCACGCCCGGCTGCGCCACATCCCCGCCGCCGAGAAGCGCATCGCGCTCGTCCTCTCCGCGTACCCCACCAAGCACTCCCGCATCGGCAACGCCGTCGGCCTCGACACCCCCGCCAGCGCCGTCGCCCTGCTGCGCCGCCTGCGCGAGGAGGGCTACGACTTCGGCGACGAGGCCGTGCCCGGCCTCGAGTCCGGCGACGGCGACGAGCTCATCTACGCCCTCATCGAGGCCGGCGGCCACGACCAGGACTGGCTCACCGAGGAACAACTCGCCCGCAACCCCGTCCGCATCCCCGCCGCCGACTACAAGCGCTGGTACGGCAAGCTGCCGCAGGAGCTGCGCGAGTCCGTCGAGCAGCACTGGGGCCCGCCGCCCGGCGAGATGTTCCTCGACCGCAGCCGCAACCCCGAGGGCGACATCGTGCTCGCCGCCCTGCGCCGCGGGAACCTGCTGATCCTCATCCAGCCGCCGCGCGGCTTCGGCGAGAACCCCATCGCCATCTACCACGACCCCGACCTGCCGCCCTCGCACCACTACCTCGCCGCCTACCGCTGGATCGCGGCCGCGCGCGAGGACGGCGGCTTCGGCGCCGACGCGATGGTCCACCTCGGCAAGCACGGCAACCTGGAGTGGCTGCCCGGCAAGAACGCCGGCCTGTCCGCCGCCTGCGGCCCCGACGCCGCCCTCGGCGACCTGCCGCTGGTCTACCCCTTCCTCGTCAACGACCCCGGCGAGGGCACCCAGGCCAAGCGCCGCGCCCACGCCACGCTCGTCGACCACCTCGTGCCGCCCATGGCCCGCGCCGAGTCCTACGGCGACATCACGCGCCTGGAGCAGCACCTCGACGAGTACGCCCAGATCTCCGCGATGGACCCCTCCAAGCTCCCCGCGATCCGCGCCCAGATCTGGACCCTCATCCAGGCCGCGAAGCTCGACCACGACCTGGGCCTGGAGGAGCGCCCGGACGACGACGGCTTCGACGACTTCCTGCTGCACGTCGACGGCTGGCTGTGCGAGGTCAAGGACGCCCAGATCCGCGACGGCCTGCACGTCCTGGGCGACGCGCCCACCGGCGAGGCACGGGTCAACCTCGTCCTGTCCATCCTGCGCGCCCGCCAGATCTGGGGCGGCACGGCGGCCCTGCCGGGCCTGCGCGAGGCGCTGGGCCTGGACGAGTCGGCGGCGACGCGCACGACGGCGGACGAGGCGGAGGCCGCGGCGCGGGCCCTGGTCGAAGCCATGGAAGCGGCGAAGTGGGACCCGGCGGCGGTCGCCACCGTTGTGGGCAGCGGTCCCGCGGGATCGGACGCCGACGCCGTCACCGCGATCCTCGACTTCGCCGCGCGCGAGGTCGTCCCCCGCCTGGCGGGCACCACCGCCGAACTCGACCACGCCGTCCACGCCCTGGCGGGCGGCTTCGTCCCCGCGGGCCCGTCCGGCTCGCCGCTGCGCGGCCTGGTCAACGTCCTGCCGACCGGCCGCAACTTCTACTCCGTCGACCCCAAGGCCGTCCCCAGCCGCCTCGCGTGGGAGACCGGCCAGGCCCTGGCCGACTCCCTCCTGGAGCGCTACCGCACCGACAACGGCGACTGGCCGCAGTCGGTGGGCCTGTCCCTGTGGGGCACCAGCGCGATGCGCACGGCGGGCGACGACGTCGCCGAGGCCCTGGCCCTGCTGGGCGTGCGCCCGGTGTGGGACGAGGCGTCGCGGCGCGTGACGGGACTGGAGCCCGTCGCCCTCGAAGAGCTCGGCCGCCCCCGCATCGACGTCACCCTCCGCATCAGCGGCTTCTTCCGCGACGCGTTCCCGCACGTCATCGGCCTCCTGGACGACGCGGTGCGCCTGGTCGCATCCCTGGACGAGCCGGCCGAGCAGAACCACGTCCGCGCCCACGCCCAGGCCGACCTGGCCGCCCACGGCGACGAACGCCGCGCCACCACCCGCATCTTCGGCTCCCGCCCGGGCACCTACGGCGCGGGCCTCCTCCAGCTCATCGACAGCCGCGACTGGCGCACCGACGCCGACCTCGCCGAGGTCTACACCGTCTGGGGCGGCTACGCGTACGGCCGCGGCCTCGACGGCCGCCCCGCCCGCGACGAGATGGAGACCGCCTACAAGCGCATCGCGGTCGCGGCCAAGAACACGGACACCCGCGAGCACGACATCGCCGACTCCGACGACTACTTCCAGTACCACGGAGGCATGGTCGCCACGGTCAAGGCCCTGCGCGGCAAGGCCCCCGAGGCCTACATCGGCGACTCCACCCGCCCCGAGACGATCCGCACCCGCACCCTCGTCGAAGAGACCTCGCGAGTCTTCCGCGCCCGCGTGGTCAACCCCCGCTGGATCGAGGCCATGCGCCGCCACGGCTACAAGGGCGCCTTCGAACTCGCGGCGACCGTGGACTACCTGTTCGGCTACGACGCCACCACCGGCGTCGTCCCCGACTGGATGTACGACAAGCTCGCCCAGACCTACGTCCTGGACCCGGAGAACCGCGCCTTCCTCCAGGAGGTCAACCCCTGGGCCCTGCACGGCATCGCCGAGCGCCTCCTGGAAGCGGAGAGCCGCGGCATGTGGGCCGACCCGGACGCCGCCACCCTGGCATCCCTCCGCGAGGCCTTCCTGGAGACGGAGGGCAACCTGGAGGGCGGGGCGGACGGCGAGTAGCGAAGAGTCCGGCGATCCCACGGCGCATGCCGGTCGCTTCACTTACTGTGCTGCCCCATGGGTGGGCAACCGCATGAGGACAGGAAGCGGCCGGCACGCGCCTTGGGAGTGACCTTCGCCGAGCTGATCGGGCCCTCTCCCTGGGCCGCGCTGCTCGACGAAGGACACCTGCGCTCACACCGTGCCGGGGAAGTGCTGTTACGGCAGGGCGACCCCGGCACGCACGCTCTCGCGCTGGTCCGCGGCGCCGTCAAGGTGACCCGCGTGGAGCGGGACGGCCGGGTGCGCGTGCTGGCCTTCCGCGGCACGGGCGACGTGGTGGGCGAGGCGGCGGCCGCCCACAGCGGGGTGGCTCGCCTGGCCACGGTCGAGTCGGTCTCCGCGTGCACGGTCGCCGTCGTGGAGAAGGACAGGTTCACGAAGTTCGTCGACGCGTACGGACTGTGGCCCGCCCTGCACGAGCACGCCCAGATCCGGCTGGCGGAGTCCGACAGCGCCCGGTCCGGCTACGGCGGCTCCTGCCGGCGCCTGGCCGGGGCGCTGCTCGCGCTCGTCGCCGCCGTCGGCGAGAGGCCCTCTCCCACCGGCCTGGAACTGGCCGTCACCCGGTCCGAGCTCGCCCATTACCTCGGCGTCTCCCGCAACACCGTCAGCAGCAGGCTGGCCGAGATCGGCGAGAACATCGTCGCCGGAGGGCGCAAGAGCATCGTCATCCACGACATCGACGGCCTGCGCGCGGTGGCAGCCGATGCGGGTGAGTAGCGAGTGAGTGACACAGGCCACAAGCGTTGTGCACTCGCGGTGCACAACGCCGGCGGCGGCTCCACGAGCATCTGAGGCACCCGCCCGGCGCCCTTCCGGCGCGCCGGGCCCCGCCTCGGACACAGGAGTCGCCCATGCCCAGCACCGGACTTCCCCCCGGCGGCCCGGCCCCGTGGAGCATCAGCCGTGACCTGCCGCCCTACCGCGGGATCCTGGCCGTGGACGCCAAGGACTTCACCGGCAGGCCCGCGGTCGAACACGTCACCATCACGACCCTCATTCCGCAACTCCTCCGACAGGCCCTCGAGCGCGCCGGTCTGGGGCAGCTGTGGCAGGACCAGAGGTTCGCCAACAACACCGGCGACGGATTCGTCTTCGGCTTCGACCCCACGGCACTCCCGCGAGTGATCCACCCTTTCTTGGCCGAACTCCAGGAACTGCTCACCGACTACAACATCCACGCCACGGCCACCGGCCGCCTCCGCCT
The DNA here is from genome assembly GCF_051386455.1 of Streptomyces sp. URMC 124. Lineage (NCBI taxonomy): Bacteria > Bacillati > Actinomycetota > Actinomycetes > Kitasatosporales > Streptomycetaceae > Streptomyces > Streptomyces sp. URMC 124. The sequence continues at coordinate 23,930 of NZ_JBPQTS010000087.1, read as the reverse complement.
GCGCGTCAGCCTCCACGTCGGGCCGCTGCCCGACGCCGGGGCGCCGGGCGACGGCAACGGCACACCCCGCAACGACACCCACCGGCTCCTCGACTCGCAGCCGGTCAAACTGATGCTGGCGGGATCCAGCGAGCACACCACCCACGTCGCCGCGATCGTCTCCCAGCGCGTCTTCGAGGACGCCGTCCTCTCCGGCTACACGCGGCTGCACCCCGACCGCTTCATCGAGGTGGCGGCCACGGTCCAGGACAAGAACTTCCAGCAGCGCGCCTGGCTGCACGTTCCTGCTCCCTCGGGGAGTCTCTACGACCGGGGACTTCTGGGCGAACAACCGGTCTCGGGCGCGCCGTCGGCCTCCGACGACGGTGCTGCACCGGCTGAAGCCCCCCGGCCCCCGGCCGCGCAACCCGGTACCGGCAGCACCATCACGTATCACCACAACCGGGGCTTTGTCTCGCACGGGGACGTGCACGGAGGCCAGCACCAGACCAACAACTACGGTGACGGGACGGCGTGATGAACCCCCCGGAACCAGCCGGGCCGCCTCCCGTGCCGGACGAGGCGAGCGCGGCGTTCACCCAGCACTTCCACAACATCAACATCTGGGGCAACCAGGGCTTCGTGAGCCTGGCGGGCATGGTCCGCGGCGGCCAGCACCTGCGCTCCGGCCCGGACGGCGGCCCCGGCGACGCACCCCCCGCCGACACCGTGGAGCGGCGCGAGGGTGACATCTCCACCGAGCGGACCACGGCGGCCATGAGCGGCTTCGCCGAACCGGCTTGGTTTCCCGAGGCCCTTCGGAAGCTCGGCACCCGTATCGTCTTCCTCGTCGGCGAGCCGGGCAGCGGCCGCCGGACGGCGGCGCTGAACCTGCTGCAGCGGCACACGCGGAGCTTTGCGCTGCGCGCCGTCGACTCCGACGCGGACCTGGCCGCCTGGAGCGCGGGCGGCGCCGGCGCCCGCGGCTACCTGATCGACGGCCTGCTGGAGGCGAGGACCCTTGCCCTGGGCAGCATCGGATTCGAGAACCTGAGGAGGCAACTCGACAGGGCGGACGCCTGCATGGTCATCGTCATCGACCGCACGCCGCAGGTGCTGGCCCACCTCGGCGACGTTCTCCACACCGACCCCGTGCGGGCTTCGGCGCCGCCCCCGCGCGCGGTCCTGGACGCCAAGCTCGCCACCGTCTTCCCCGACGTGGAGCGGCGGCGGTCCGTCCTTGCGGCGCTCCCGGCGGGCTTCCTCGACGACACCATGCAGCCGTCACTGAAACCGGCCCAGGTCGTGGAGATCGCCACCGAGATCGTCCGCGTCGCCGAAGGCGAGGTGAGACCGGAAGATATTGGCGAGCACCTGAGCCTGAACGCCGTCGACCGGGCGCCCGGCCTGCTCAACTTGGTGCGGGGCAACGCCCAGGATCTCGCCCTCCTCCTCGCCACCTGCGTCTTCGAGCACTTCGACCACACCGTGGTGGAGGAGGAAGCCGAGCGACTTCTGACGGTCGCGGACGGACGTCTCGACGTGACCGTGCCGGAGCCCGGGGACGGCAGCGCCCGGCCGTTCAACCCCGGCTTCGTCTTCCACCGGTCCCGCAACGAGCGACTCGCCGCCATCGGGGCGCAGCGCGCGCCCCGGGAGGTCCACAACACCTCCGCCTACAGCTACGTGACCGTACCTGTGGCCTTCACCCGCCACCTGCAGGGCCGGGCTGTGCTCGACCACGTCTGGCACGAGCACCGCGAAGCCGGTGAACTGCTCGTGGAATGGCTGCGGCAGACTCCGGAGGGCCATCACCGGGCCGACCGGGCCGGGTTCGTCCTCGGTCAGCTCGCGCAGTGGAGCTCCGGTCACCGGGCGCTCGCTCCCATCGAGCAGCTGGCCGCCTCCGAACGGCCCGGCCACTGGCGGATGGCCGCCCGCGCATTCGGTGCCGCATCGGCCGACCCCGTACTCGCCACCGCTGTCAAGAACCGTCTGCGCGGCTGGTCCCGGGCGGCCTCCGAGTCGCTGCGCTGCACGGCGGCACTGACCTGCGCCACGGAATTCGGGCTGGCGCGCCCGGAGCTGGCGCTGAACCTGCTGCACACCGCGGTGACGGCGCGCGACGACGGCTCCGCCGCCGTCGACTCCGCCGTCCGGCGGGCGTTGCTGTCCCTGTTCGCCGAACCTGCCCTCCGGCCACGGTTGGTCGACGTCCTCCTCCAGTGGTCGCGCTCCGCAGGGGCATCCAGGAGTGCGGCATGCGCGGCCGTCGCCCAGTTGCTGAAGACGGCGGCCACCACGCGGGAGCCGGGGGAGTGGTGGAGTGCTCACCTGCTCTCCGGGGACGCACCCGCGGGGGCGGAACTCATCCGCTCCGCGCTCATGGAACCGACGAGCTTCGACACGGCCCGCGCCGCCCTCCTGGAATGGCAGCGCCGCGCAACCACCGACCCCCGCCGCGCACCGGCCGTGGAACGGCTGGTCGACGGGCTGGCCCGGCACCTGCGCGGCGGGGTCTTCCGGCTGTTCACCGACCTGGAACGGGCCGCGCCGGCCCCCGGCGCCGAACGCGCCGGCCTGGCCCTCGCGCAGTGGCGCGGGACAGGCGCCACACCACAGAGAGGCCACGCATGACCACGACCACGTACCACCCCGTCGCCGTTCCGGCCGCCCCGCTGTGGACCCGGAGCCGGCGCAGCCCTCTCCGGGAGCTGATCCGCTTCAGGCTGTCGCACCCGGACCACGCCGCCCTGGTGCTGGTCGAGCCCGACGGCCGCGCCGGGGCCGAGCCCTCGGGCCGGTTGTCGCTGCTGAAGGCCGTGACGGGCGGATACGAGGAGGCCTATGTCGTCGACACCGGCCCCCGTACCGGGATGTGGCAGCTGCCCGTCGGCGCCGAACCGGCCGTTCTGGAGGTCACCTGGTGGGTGGCCGACCCGGCACAGGCCGTGCTGTCCGGTCCCGGCCCCGCCGACCCCTGGGCCACCGTCAGCGGTCACTTGGACCGTTTGCTCCACGCGATGGCGGCCCGGACCCGGTCCGTGGGCCAGGAGCTGACTCCGCAGCACGTCGCCCAGTACTTGTCGAGGCCGCAGCCGCTGGAGGGCACGGGCCTGGTCTGCTGCGTGGAGACCACGGTGCCGGTGTTCGACCAGCCCGGTCCCACCGTCGGCACCGGTGCACCTCCGCAGCTGTGGTCGCCGCAGCGGCGCGAGGAGTACGAGTTCTACCTCCAGGCGGTCCGTACCGGCCCCGACGCGCTCGCCGCCCTGTGGTTGCTGCGCCATCCGGACGAGGTGCAGAAGGTCCTGGAATGGGTCAGCGACCACCCGCGGGCCGGTGAACCGGCGCCCCGTGAGGACGACATCGTGTGCCGCGCCCTCGACGGGCTCTCGGCGGAGGAGCGGGAGCAATTGGCCAAGGTCGTCGTCGAGCGCATCCACGCCATGACGGCACCGGAAGAACCGGCACGAGCGGAAGGAGAAGTCTGATGCCCGGCGATAAGTACTACCGGCGCGGGCACTGGGTGCGGGTGCCCGCTCCGCGGCGCCGTACGAGCAGTGCGTGGTTCGGCCTCGCGCTCGCGGCGTTCCTCGGCTGGGGCCTGCTGAACGGATGCACGGCGGAGGAGGCGGACGCGCCCCACGGGCCGCGGCCCTTACCCTCGGCGGGCTCGCCGGAGTCCCGGTGATACCGCGGCGGGCCCCGGCCGGGCGGCGGTTGCGGCTGCCCCGTACCCGGGCCGAGACGGCGGCCGCGATCGTCGCGCTCCTCTTCCTCGTGCTGATCGTGCACCGTCTGCTCGGGCTCCTCGCCGGGCTCGACGCGTACGCGTGGCTCCTTCTCGCCGTCCTTGCCGTGGTCATCCTGGCGGGAGCTGCCTACTGGTGGCTCCTCGCCGCCGGGGGCAGCCGGGCCCGGTACCGGGGCGGCAGGAGTCCGGGGCCGCTCCGGCTGTCCCTGCAGCACGTGGACGCCCTGTCCCCGGGAGAGTTCGAGCTGGCGGTCCGGGACCTGATGGCGCGGGACGGCATCGCCGCACGGCACATCGGCAGCCGGGGCGACCAGGCGGCCGACGTCATCGGCAGGGACCGGAGCGGCCGGGTGTTCGTGGCCCAGTGCAAGCACACCGCGACCGGCGGGCGGGTGGGTTCCCGTGTGATGTACGAGGTGAAGGGGACGGCCGGGCCCGTGCACGGTGCCGACGTGGCCGTGGTCGTGACGAACGGCGGCTTCACCCGTGACGCGCGGGCCTGGGGCGAGCGCCACGGCATCCACTGCGTGGACCGGGACCGGTTGCGCGAATGGGCCGAGGGACGCCGCAGTCTGGTGGCGCTGCTGGGGGTGCGTGAGGGGCCGTCAGGGCACCGGTGAGAGTTCCACCGTCACGGTGGGGGGTGTCGCGGGGTGGCTCTTGGTGGTGAGCCAGTCGCCCGGGGTGATTATTCCGGAGGCGTCGTGGTCCGCGTGGGCGCGGATCGTGTAGTGGGAGCCCGGGGGCGGCTGGGGGTAGGTCAGGCGTACGCGGGGGTACGGGGGGTGGTCCAGGCGGATGCGGGTGAGGTGGGCGTGGGCCACTGTGCGGGACGGGGCGTCGGCCCGGCTCGTGTCCTCCACGGTCACGTGGAGGGTCAGGGGGGCCCGGGGCGCGGTGGTGCCCGGTGCCAAGGTCACTTCCACTTCGATTTCCGTGGGGTCCGCAACGGACATACGCCTCACCTCTTGTCAGACAGCATATCTCTCAGTATTTTCCGGAATTGAGACCTATAAGGGTGACGGAAGTCGGGGTGGAACCCATGTCCCCTGCCGAGACCAATGATGCCGGAGCGGGCCGCGGTGAATTCCGTTCGCCGCCCGCCGCGAAGACGGTGAAGACCGCGCTGATCGCCGGCGCCACCTTCGGAATCCGGGCCGTACAGTACGTCGAGATCGACGGACTGGCCGTATTCGAGGGCGATATCGTCCTCGGTACCGCGGCCGAGGTCGAACAGCGAACGGAGGCGGCGAAATTCCATCCGGAAAAGGGGCTGCCGCAGTCGGCGGTGGTCGTCGTCGGGCCGGGCGTCCGCTGGCCGAACCACGTGGTGCCCTTCGAGATCGACCCCGCGCTGCCGAACCAGCAGCGGGTCACCGACGCCGTCGCGCACTGGGAGGCCCGCACGCAGATGCGCTTCCCGCGGCGCGCCGGGCAGGCGGACTACGTGCGGTTCGTGCCCGGCAACGGCTGTTCGTCGTTCGTCGGCCGCCGGGGCGGCCGCCAGGACATCACCCTCGGCGGTAACTGCAGCACGGGAAACGCCATTCACGAGATCGGGCACGCCGTGGGGCTGTGGCACGAGCAGAGCCGCGAGGACCGGGACCGGTTCGTGACGATCCATTTCGAGAACGTCATCGCCGGTTTCGAGCACAACTTCGACCAGCACATCGCGGACGGTGACGACGTCGGTCCCTACGACTACGGCTCGATCATGCATTACCCGAGGGACGCGTTCTCCCGGAACGGTCTGGACACCATCACACCCACCGACCCCCATGCCGTCATCGGCCAGCGGATCGGGCTCAGTCCGCGGGACATCGACGCGGTCCGTGCGATTTTCGATCCGGCGCCGGCGTGAGGGAAGGGCGAGGCCGGGCCCGGTAATGGGCCCGTAACCCCGGGTACTTCGAGTTGGGCCCCCGGCCGGTGATCACTAGGATCATTCCAATGATCATCAGAAAACGGCTGGCAGCGGGCGCCTGCGCCCTCCTCGCCGCCCTGGCCGGGGGCATCGCGCCGGCGAACGCCGCCGACGGCCCACCGAAGGACTCCCCGAAGGTCGAGCTGGTGCTGGACGTCAGCGGCTCGATGCGCGCCCAGGACGTCGACGGCGGCTCCCGCACCCGCATGGCGGCCGCGAAGCAGGCGTTCAACGAGGTCATCGACGCCGTGCCGGCGGACGTCCGGCTCGGCATCCGGACCCTCGGCGCCAACTACGCCGGCGACGACAAGGAGCTCGGCTGCCGCGACAGCAAGCAGCTCTACCGCGTCGGCCCCGTCGACCGCACCGAGGCCAAGACCGCCGTCGCGACGCTCCAGCCCACCGGCTGGACCCCCATCGGCTACGCCCTGCGCGGCGCCGACCAGGACCTCGGCACGGACGGCGGCACCCGCCGCATCGTCCTGATCACCGACGGCGAGGACTCCTGCGGTCAGCCCGACCCGTGCGACGTGGCCCGCGAACTGGCGGCCAAGGGCACGCACCTGACGATCGACACCCTCGGTCTGGCCCAGGACGACAAGACCCGCGAGCAGCTCAGCTGCATCGCCGAGGCCACCGGCGGCACGTACAGCACCGTGCGCCACACCAAGGAGCTGTCCGGCCGGATCAAGCAGCTGGTGCGCCGGGCCGAGACGCCCGTCGAGACGCCGAAGCCCGTCCAGGGCGCCGAGGCGTGCTCCAAGGCCCCCGAGATCGGCGCCGGCCTGTGGACCGACCGCGAGACGTTCTCCGAGCACCGCTGGTACCGCGTCAACGTGAAGCCCGGTCAGGAGCTGCGGACGTCGGTGAGCATCGGCGCGGACCGGGCCGTCGACCGTGACTACGGCGTGCTGGTGCGCGCCGTGAGCGAGAGCGGCCAGGAACTCGTCCGCGGCGCCGAGTCCGGGAGCGGGCGTACGGACGTCATCTCCTCCGGCCTGCGCTTCCCCAACGGCCAGTCCGGCGACAAGGACGACAAGGACGACAAGGACGAGAAGGGCAAGGAGCCTCGGACCGTCTGCCTGGAGGTCTCCAGCTCCTTCTCCGCCCCCGCGAACGTCAAGCGCGACCCGGGCCTGCCCGTCGAGCTGGCCGTCGACCTCGTCGACGCCCCGGACGACCCCTCCGACCTGGCGGCCTTCGGCCTCGGCCGGGGCTGGGTGCTGCTGGCCGTCCTGGCCCTGACCGGGCTGATCGCAGGGCTGGTGTGGGGCTGGGTCTCCCGCTGGCGCCTCACGGTGTGGAGGGCGAACTGATGAGGCTCACCCGAACGGCCCGCGCGGCCTCGGCCGCACTGCTCGCCGCCGCCGCACTGTTCACCTCGGCCGGCGCCGCCGCTGCCGCCTCCCCGAGCCCGAGCGCCCCGGCCGGGCAGGACGGCGCGCCCACGGAGGCCGGCACGGGCTTCCGTACCGCCACCGTCCTCAAGCAGGGGCAGAAGGCGACCGCCGACGCCTCCACCGGTGACTACCTCTACTGGCAGTTCCCGGCCGGGGCCGGCCAGCAGCCGCAGGTGAAGGCCACCGTGACCCTGCCCGAGGCGTCCACGCGGCACGGCTCGGCCGTCTGGCAGCTCGACGTCTACGACGGGCTGCGCCGCCGCCAGGCCTGCGCCTCGGGCGAGCCGACCAAGCGCGCCTCCGCGCAGGACGCGTCGGTCACCGTGACCTGCACACTGCGGACCGTCCGCCCGTGGGCGGAGCGGTGGGCGAACGACCCGCTGCCCGGGGCGTACTACATCCGCCTCACCCTCACCGACGCCCCCGACCGGGACCACGGCCTGCCGGTCAAGGCGGAGGTCGAGGCGACGGCGAAGGACACCGGCGGCGCACACGCCGAGGGCGGGGAGATCACCCCGCTGCACGCCGCGGCCGTCAAGGAGCCGGAAGACGGCTGGAACGGCAGCTGGTGGTCGGACCGCTGGGCGTGGACGGTCGGCGGCGCCGTGCTCGGCGCACTCGCGGCCATCGGCGGCTACGTGCTGACCCGCCACCCGCGGCGCCCCGCGCAGCAGTAGCGCCCCGCGCGGCCGGTGGGCGGGGCTACGGCGCCCCGCTCACCGGTCCGCGGACCGGTCGTCCGCGGACCGGCCGTCGTCCACGGCGTCCAGATACAGCTCCAGCAGGTCGTCCGTGAAGTACGAGCTGTACGAGATGTCCGGGGTGTCGCCCCCGGTGTGATAACCGCCGATCACGCCGATGACCTCGTACCCGTCCTCCCCGCGGACGAGGAACGGCCCGCCCGACGTACCACCCACGTACCCCGCGCAGGCGATCTCCAGGAAGTCACCGGGGGCGTTCGGATCGGTGCTGGTGTAGCGGTGCGTGGAGGAGGAGCAGTCCAGCGGCTTGGGGTACTTGGCGTCGCTGCTGCCCGGATAGCCGATGAGCCGCACGTTCCGGTGCGCGTACCCCGGGCGGATGCCGAGCCCGAAGCCGCCGACGACATCCTGCACGCTCTCCCCGTCGTCGCGCTCGCCGAGCCGCAGCACCGTGTAGTCCCAGCGCGCGCCGCGGTCCGTCCCCAGGTCGTAGTAGCGCTGGTCGATGTAGATGTCCTCCACGGGGAAGACTCCGTGGGGCTTCAGGCCGTCGTGGTACTGGGGCACGAACGTCAGCCGCTTCTTGGGGTCCGGCGAGCGCAGGCAGTGCGCCGCGCTGACGGCCAGGTCCCGGTGCGGGCTGCGGACGACCGTACCGCCGCAGAAGCGGCCGGTGTCGTTCCCGTCGGTCCAGAAGAACGTGCCCACTTGCGGCAGCCCGTCGAACGGATGGCTGGGCGGCACGGGGGCGGCCTGCGCCCGGCTTCCCGTACCTCCGCCGCCTCCGGCACTCCCGGCGCGCTGCCCGGCCGGCAGGGCCGTCGCCATGCGCTCCGGGGTCCAGTAGGCATCGGCCTCGGCCGCGGCACGCCGCGGCGGCGGACCGCCGGCGGCGGCCGCGCCGGTGCCGGACGCGGCGGCGACCAGCAGCCCCGACAGCAGGGCCGCGGCCAGGCCGTGCAGGGTGCGGGGTCTGCGAGGTCTACCAGATCTGTGAGGTCTGGGCATGGTCGGATACCTCCTCGTGGGGAGCGTGTCATCGTCCTACGGACAGGACCGGGGTGAACAGGCCAGGACGCGACAGGATTCACGAGGACGTGGGACACGCCGCGGGCGCCACCGGTAGCCTCCGAGCCGAATGGAGAATCCGGGCGGAGAATCGAACGGCCATCGGGCGGGAGTGGGCCAGTGGTTGATCCGGTGTCACTGACAGCCGTCACGACCGCGGTCACCGCCGCGGCGGGGTCCGTGGGGACCGAGACGGGACGGCAAGTATGGCTGTCCCTGGCGGACTTGGCCCGGCGGGCTCTGGGCCGCAGGGGGCGGGAGGAGGACGAAGCGGGCCGTCCGCTGCCCCTCGACCCGGCCGACGAGGAGCAGGTCCGCTCGCTGGCCGCGCTGCTCTTCGCCCACCTGCACCGGGACCCCGCTGCCGCGGCCGAGTTCGCGCGCTGGGCGCAGGGGGTGCGGCCGGGGCCGGCCGTGGCCGTGGACAACGGCCAGGTCGTCAATACGGTCGGCGGGAACGCCCGCACCGGCACGGTGATCCAGGGCCGGGACATCACGTGGAACGGGTCCGCCGGGGCGCCCGGTGGGGCGGCCCCGGCGGAGTGAACCTACGTGGGTCAAGAGGCTATGCACACCCCGGAAAGGGCGGATGCCGGTGCGGCTGCGGCAATCGGTGCTGCAACAGCGAGAAGGAGTGCGGCCGCAAGGGCGAACCGGCGTGCGTTTTTCACTTTCCGTCCTCTGGTTCCATGGCTTCGAGGCATGCACATGCATGCGGCCGTCATATGAGTGATGCGGCTGACGCAGAAGCTACAACTCCGGTCAGTGCTGGTTAGGCTCCTTGGTCCAACTGATCGAATGTGATCGGAGTTGGCCGCGAAGGATCAGGAAGCGGCTCGCTCAATTTCTCCCGGATATCCTCCGCTTCCCGTCGCGCCCTCCGGGCCCCCGCCGGGTCCCCGCTCTGCCCCCGTAGCTCCGCCAGCGCCTCCAGCGTCGTCGCCTCCTCCAGGTGCGCGCCCGCGGCCCGGTGGAGGGCGAGTGCGGAGGCCAGGTGGTCGGCGGCGTTGCGGAGGCGTCCCGTCCAGAGCTCGGTGAGGGCGAGTTCGCGCAGGGCGGAGGCCTCCTCGTGGGTGGCGCCGATCCTGCGGGCCAGGGTGAGGGCGGCGGACTGGTGGGCGAGGGCCTCGTCCTCGCGCCCCGCGCGGCGCAGCGCCCGGCCCAGGGTGTTGAGGGCGATGGACTCGTGGCGCTGTTCGCCGATGCTGCGGAACGTCTCCAGCGCCTGCCGGCACAGGGCCAGCGGGTGTTCCACGTCCTGGGAGGCGAGGAGCTCCCGCGCGAGGTTCATTCCGATCGTCGCCTGGTGCCCGCGGTTCCCGAGCGCCTTGGCCAGGGCGAGGGCCTGCGTGTACGAGCGGACCGCGCGCTCACGGTTGCCGAGGGTGCCGTGGATCTCGCCCAGGTTGTTGAGGATCTGGCACTGGCCCCGCCGGTCGTCGACCTCGCGGAAGCGCGAAAGGGCGTCCAGGAAGCACTCGGCGGCGTCGTTGTAGCGGCCCACGTCGAGCAGGATGATGCCCAGATTATTGAGGCAGTGGCCCTGGTGCAGGCGTTTGGCCGTGCGCATGAGCAGGGTCAGGGCCTCCTGCTGGCAGGTGAGGGCTTCATGGCTGCGCGCGGTGTAGGCGTACGGCAGGGCCAGCCGTTGCAGGGCCTCCGGCTCGCTCTCCGCGTCACCGCAGGCGCGGGCGAGGGCGAGAGCTTCGTTCGCGTGGCGCATGGCCTCGTCGTAGCGGGCGAGGTGGGTGCTGACCACGCTGAGGTCGTTGAGGGCACGGGCGTGGGCCCGGCGGTCGCCCGCGCCGCGCCAGTACGCGACGGCGTCCTGCTGCGCCGCCTGCGCGACGGTCCACATGCCCTCCTCGCCCAGGAAGCCGCCGAGCGCGTTCGTCAGGAGCGCCGCCTCGCGAGGCGCTCCCGCCTTGCGGGCGTGGTCGAGGACCGCGAGCAGGTTGTTCCGCTCCGTCGCGAACCACTCCTGCGGGCCCGCGGGGTCGATCCACGCCGGGGACTCGGCGGGTGCGCGGACCGCCGTCACGTCGATCCGGATGCGCTGCGGGTACAGCACGCGGTCGGCACGGTCCGCGCAGTGGAGGTAGAAGGCCAGCAGCCGTTGCACCGCCTCCTCGTCCTCCGCGCGGGCGGCGGGCTCGGCGGCCCCGAGGCCGCGCGCGTACTCGCGCAGGAGGTCGTGGATCCGGTAGCGGTGCGGTGTGGGCTCCTGCAGCAGGTGGTAGTTGAGGAGGTCCTCCAGCGCGCGCTCGGTGTCGTCGAGCGAGAGGCCGGTGAGCGCCGCGGCCGCGTACGCCCCGAACTCGGCGCCGATGTGCAGGCTGAGCCTGCGGAAGACCCTCTGCTGGAGCGGGGTCAGGGACGCGTAGGAGAAGTCGAAGGTGCGGGCCAGGTCGCGGTGGCCGTCGCGGATCTCCGGGAGCCGGTCGCTGCGGGCGAGCCGGGTCATCAGGTCGTGCGTGGTCCAGGAGCCGTGGGAGAGGAAGCGGCTGGCGACGATCTCGATGGCGAGCGGCAGATGGCCGCACAAGCGCACGATCTCGGCGGTGTCCGCCTCGTTCGCCTCACCCGTATCCGCACCCGCACCCGCACCTGCACCCGCTCCCGTACCCGCCCCCGCCGCCTCGGCCGCCTCCCGCGCCCCGATCCGGTCGCGGAACAGGGCGACCGCCTCCGACCGGCACAGGATGTCCAGGGAGATCGGGCGGACGCCGGGCAGGCCCGCCAGCCGGCGCCGGCTGGTGATGATGATCTGGGAGGGCGTGGCGCCGGGCAGGAGCGGTCGTATCTGGTCCGGTCCGGCGGCGTCGTCCAGGATGACGACGGCGCGCCGGTCGGCGAGCATCGTGCGCCACAGCGCGGTCAGTTCGTCGAGCGTGCGCGGCAGTCCGCCGGCGGGTACGCCGAGGAGTCGCAGGAGCTGGCCGAGGGCGTCCTCGGGATCCATGGGCTCCTGGAAGGTGGCGTGGGCCCGCAGGTTGAGGTAGATACGGCCGTCGGGGAAGCGGTCGCGCAGCGCGTGGGCGACGTGGACGGCGAGGGCGGTCTTGCCGACGCCGCCCATGCCGTCGATGGCCTCCAGGAGGACGACGGCCCGCGGCCCGTCCGGGCCGGTCCCGAGGGCGGTGGAGAGCCGGCGGAGCTCCTCCGCGCGGCCGACCCAGGGAACGTCGTGGGGCAGGTTGTCGGGTACGGCCGCGGGCTCCTGCCCGGAGCCGGAACCGGGGCCGGAACCGGGGCCGGGGCCGCTGCGCGGCAGCAGCTGGATGGCGGGGACGCCGCCCAGGACCCCCTGCTGGACGCGCCGGAGCTCCTCGCCGGGGTCCGTGCCGTGCTCGGTGACCAGGGCGTGGGTGACCCGGCGCAGGAGGCGCCCGGCCTCCGCGGTGCGTCCGCTGCCGTGCAGCGCGAGGGCGAGGAGGCCCGCCAGCGACTCGTCCGTCGGGCAGCGGCGGGCCAGCCCGGAGAGCCCGGCCACGGCGTCCGCGAAGTCGCCCAGCCGCATGGTGAGGACGGCGCGCGTGCGCGTCGCGGAGACGCTCGCCGCTTCGGCGGTGGCGCGCACGTGCTCGGCCCACGAGCCGCTCAGCCCGGCCAGCGGCTCTCCCCGCCAGAGCCTGGCGGCCTCGTCCAGGAGCCGGACCGCCCGGGCGGGGTCGCCGCTCTCGGCGAGGGCGCGGGCCCGGGAGGTGAGGCCGAGGTAGCGGCGCAGGTCGACGGTCTCGGGGTCGGCTTCCAGGAGGTACGTGTGGGCGTACGAGGTGAGCGCCGGGGCGTCGTCCCCGCCCACCTTCTGCAGGGCGGAGCGGATGCGGGACACGTAGGTGTAGAGGTTGTCCCGGGCCCGCCGCGGAGGATCGTCGTCCCAGACGCGGTGGATGAGCGTGTCCAGGCCGACCGGGCGGCCCGCGTCGTGGGCGAGGGCCGCGAGCGCGCAGCGGGCCTTCGCGGAGCCGAGCCCGTTGCGCCGTTCGCCGGCCCGCAATTCGACGGTGCCCAATAGCCGGAATTCCACCTGCGCCCCTTCCGCCGGGACGTCCAACTCGGAGGATGAGCATGACACAGCGTCAAACTCTGGTGCCAGATTGCGCACGCGTGGCCGTGAATCGACTGCGGGTCCCCGGGGGACGATCGAAAAGACACGGGATGGGTAGTTCTTCGGTCAGGCATTGCCAGATGGATAAGCCATGTGCATGCGTCATATCCGCCCGGCGCAGAGGGGAGCGACGGATCCGGTGAGAGAACGAGACCTCGTCGACGTGTTCATGGACGCCGGACCGGCGGCGGGCCTGCCGCCCGCAGGGGCCGCCTGGCGGGCCCTGGAACGCCTGACCGCCGCCGCCCGGGAGCGGGACGCAGCCCTCGCCGCCGCGTGGAGCGCGGCCGGGCTCACCGGCTCCCACGAGAGCCTGCGCGAGCTCGCCGCCGCGCTGCTGCGCCACGCCGGGGGCGCCACCGGGGAGGCCGCCGGTGAGGCCGCCAGGGATGCCCCCGGGGACGGCCGCCTGGGCGAAGCCTTACGGCAGTGGCTCCACGCGCACACCGGCACGCGAGCCGGCACCCAGGCCGGCACGCAGGCCGACGCGCACACGAACGTCCTCCAAGGCGACGCCCGCGTCGAGGGCACGAGCCTCCAGGCCCGCGACGTCCACGGCGGCATCCACCTGCACCACGCGCCCCGGCCCGCACTCCCCCCGACGCCTCGCCAACTCCTCCCCGTGCCCGCGCACTTCACCGATCGCACCGAGGATCTCCGTACGCTCGACGCACTGCGTAGCACCCGCCCCGGCTGTGCGCCCCGGCTGGTCGTCGTGAGCGGCCCCGCGGGCGTCGGCAAGACCGCGCTCGTCTCCCGCTGGCTGCGGGAGGCCGCGCCCGACTTCCCCGACGGGCAGCTCTACGCGGACCTTCGCGGTCACGCCTCCGCCGGGCCGCCCCACGCCGGCGAGGCGCTGGCGGGCTTCCTGCGCGCCCTCGGTGCCGGCTCCGTGCCGGCCGCGGTGCAGGAACAGCGGGCGCTGTGGCGGTCGCTGACGGCCGACCTGCGGCTGACGGTGATGCTCGACAACGCCTTCTCCGCCGCCCAGGTGCGCGCCCTGCTGCCCGCCGCCCCGGGCAGCCTCGTGGTCGTCACCAGCAGGTACCGGCTCACCGGGCTCGTGGCCGACGGCGCGGGCTTCCACCGCGTCGGCATGCTCGCCCCGGCGGCGGCGCTGGAACTGCTGACCCGTGCCGTCGGCGGCGACCGCGTCGAGCGGGACCGCGAGGCCGCCCGCGAAGTGGTCGCCCTGTGCGGCCGCTTGCCGCTCGCCCTGTGCCTGGCCGCCGCCCAGCTGGCCTCCCGGCCGCGGCGCCCGGTCGCGGCGCTGGCCTCCGCGCTGACCCGCGGACGCGGCCCCCTCGACGGGCTCAGCGTGGAAGGGGAGGCCGCGGTGCGCACGGCCTTGGACGAGTCCTACGACGCGCTGCCCGCACAGGCCGCCCGGGCCTACCGGGCCATGGCCCTGCTGCCGGTGCGGCAGTACGACGCGCACCTGGTCGCCGCCGCCTGCGCGGTGCCGCCCGAGGAGGCCGAGGACCTGCTGGACCTGCTGGCCGACGTGAACCTGCTGGAGGAGAACGAAGTGGACAGCTACCGCTTCCACGACCTCGTCCGCCTCCACGCCGCCCGCCGGGCCGAGACCGAAGAGACGCTGCAGCAAAGGGAAATGACGCTCCGTCGGTTCGTGGACGACTGCCTCGCCACCGCCACGAGAGCCGAGGAGCTCCTCACCCCCGGCCACCGCACCCTCCCGCGCTCCTACGCCCGTCCGCCCGCCGGCCCCGCGCCGTTCGACACCGCCGAAGCGGCCCTCGCCTGGCTGGACGCCCACCGCTACGACCTCATGGCCGCGCTGCGCCTCGCGGCCGACCGGGGCTGGGATGCGAGCGCCTGGCAACTCGCCGACGCGCTCTGGCCGATGTTCTTCCGGTTGCGCCCCTACGACCTCTGGGTCGAGGCCCACGAGACCGGCCTCGCCGCCGCGCGCCGGGACGGCCACCGGGCCGGCGCGGGCAGGATGCTGACGTCGGGGGGCAACGGCCTGTGCAACGCCGGCCGCTACGACGAGGCCCTCGCGTGGTTCGCCGACGCCCTCGCCCTGGCCACCGAGGACGGCGACCGGCGGCAGCAGGCCCAGGCCCTCCACGGCCTGGGCAAGGCCCACCACTTGAACGGCGCACCGGAGCGCGCCGAAGGGTTCTTCACCCGCGCCCTCGCCCTCCGCGAGGCCATCGGCTACCGGCGCGGGGCGGCGCTCTCGCGGGTCGGCCTGGGGGAGACCGCCATGGCCGGGGGCCGGCACCGGCAGGCGGCGGACCACCTCTCCCGGGCGTACGCCGACCTCGTCGCCGAGGCCGACGCCTACGACGCCGCCCGCGCCCTGGTGCACCTGGGGCGCGCGACGGCCCTCGCCGGAGACCCCGAGGCAGGCGAGCGGCACCTGCGCAGAGCCCTGGACGACTTCCGCGATGCGGGAGCCGTCCACTGGCAGGCCCGCACCATGGAGACGCTCGGTCTGGTGGCCGGGGAACGGGGCGACGCGGCGGGCGCGCGCGACTGGTTCACCCGTTCCCTGGCCCTGTACGAGCCCGTCAGTCCCTCCGACGCGGCCCGGTTGCGGGACCGGCTCGGCGAGCCGTAGGGCCTCTCACCCCGTCCGGCCCAGCGCCCCCACGACCAGATCCGTGAGCGGCTCCAGCGGGGCGCCCGCCACCACGCGGCCGTGGACGTACGACGCGAGAACCGCCGCTTCGGCCGGGCCGGTTGCCTCCCCGGTCAGCAGGCGCCCGCCCCGTACCCCGATCACCAGACCGTCTCCGGCGGCGGGCACCGCGCTGAGCAGGCAGCCGGGATGGCGGTCGAGCAGTCTCATCGCCCGGAGCGCGGCCGCACCGGGGCAGGGAGAGGGGCGCCCGCACCGCAGGACGTCGGCGCAGGAGACCCACCGGGCGCTCCCCGGGGCGTCGGGGTCCACGCTCCAGTGGACGTCCAGCGCCGCCACCCCGCCGCGCCCGCGGCGCACCGCCCAGCAACAGCCGCCCAGCAGCACCGTCGCGGCCCGCCGGCGGTCTCCCGGCCGGACGACCACCCGCACGCGCCCGGGCATCGCGCGCCCGGGCACCACCGGCGCGGGCATCACGGGCGCGGCCCCGCCGCCCGCGGGGCAGGCCGGCCGTCGAGCGGCGGCGGGACCGCGGCGGGCTCGGTGACCGGCGCGTACGCAGGCTGGCCCAGGCCGAGCAGCCGGTACAGCAGCGTGCGCATGCGCCGGTTGAAGCGGCCCGGCTCGGAGGAGATCAGGGCGGCCACCCGCTCGTACTCCCGCTGCCGGTACTCGGCGGCCGCGTATTCCAGCTGGCTCTCCAGCGGGTGCAGCGGCGAGAGCGCGGGCGCGGTCCGGGCGAGCACGGCCGCCGGGGACGACGGATGGACCTCGTCCTCCGGGAAGCGGGCCACGAGCACCGGGACGCGCGGAGCCACCGTGGCGTAGGAGGTGAGGGAGCCGTGGTCGCCGATGACGGAGTCGGCCGCCACCAGCAGCGCCCGCCAGTCCGTCTCCGGCGGCACGAGGGTGAGCCCCCGGGCCCGGATCCCCGCCAGCCAGGTGCGGATCTGGCGGCCCCCGTGCCCGGCCCAGACGTTGGGGTGCACGAGCGCCGCCACGCGGTAGCGGTCGGGCGGCAGCTCGCCGACCAGCCGCGGCAGCAGTGCGTCGAAGCGGCCGAAGGAGGCGGACGGCCCCCACGTGGTGGTGGCGACCACCAGCTGCTGCCGCGGGCCCACCCCCAGCGCCCGCCGGTAGGTCTCCCGCAGCGGCAGGCTGGAGACGATCCGGTCGTAGCACGGGTCCCCGACCACGGCGGCCGCCGGCGCGGCCTCGGGGCACCAGCGCGCGAGCTCCGCCAGGTCGCGCTCGTGGGCGAGCGCGATGGCGGCGGGCACGACGCGGCCGCCGCGGGTCAGGTACTGCCGGCTGAGCATCCCCGCCGGCCGCCCGGCCGCCGGCGCGGGGCGCCCGCCGCGCAGCAGCTTGATGTGCCCGGCCCCGTGCGAGAGCCGCACGAGCGGGCCGCGCACCTTCTCGATGCCGCGCGAACCCGCCGCCAGGACCAGGTCGAAGCGCGTGCGTACCGCCTCCTGCCAGGGCAGCGCGGCCGCCCCCAGCTCGTGCAGGAAACCGCCGGTCCCCTCCCCGAGCGCGTGCGGCGCCGCGGTGAAGACCAGCTGGATCCGCAAGTCCCCTTCCAGGAGCGAGAACACGTCGCGCAGCCGTTGCCCGTAGGTGACCGTGTGCACCACGACCAGGACGCGCTTGCGGCCCGGCAGCGTCAGCCACCGGTCCTCGGGCGCCGGCAGCGGACCCGGCCGCCCGTGAGTGTCAGACATGAAGCTTCCCCCATGAATCCCGGCGCGCCCCCCGCCCTCCCCGGCGGGCCCGCGCCTGTCGTCTTCCGGCGTTCGTCCGGTTGTCTCCTTCGGGCCGGGGTCTGCCCGGGGGGTCTGGCGGAATGCTTGCAGCGACCTCGACGCTTCCTTGCCGGGGGAGCGCACCGGCCCGCGCCGGAGCCGCCGCGGCGCGAAGCGTGCTCCCGAACGTGACGAAGGGGGCATCAACTCGTGGTTAAGTCCGTGACCCGGTTGAAACGCCGGGCGGACTAGTGCTGGAGGTCGGAGCCGTGACAGGATGCCTCTCGCAGTCACTTCCGGCTTAACTGGCCGTGAGGTGGCGTTCGGGGGGAAGAACATCGGCCGGTGAGGACGGAGCGGATGGCAGTCGGGGGCGACAGGTCGGCAGGTGACGCGGGCAGCCCGCTCGCGGCGCGGCTCAACTACCTGTTCGCGAACATGCACCCGCCCGGCGCTCCGTACACCAACGGCCACGTCGCCGACGAGATCACCAACGGCGACGAGTACGGCGAGGTCGGTCTCACCGAGCAGTATCTGTCGATGCTGCGCAACGGCCGCCGCGCCAACCCCAGCCCGGACGTGCTGCGCGCGCTGGCGAAGTTCTTCGCCGTGCCCGTCGGCTATCTGATGGGCGACCTCTCGGCCTCGCAGGCCGAGCGCGTGGAGGAGGAGGTCCGCTTCCTCGTCGCCATGCGCGACCAGCGGGTGCGGGCCATCGCCCTGCGCTCGGTGGGGCTGCCCCCGGAGGTGCAGGACAGCCTTACGACGATCATCTGCCAGTTCCGGCAGCAGATGAACCTTCCGTCCGACCCGCCCGACGCGGGTGGTGAGGAGCGCCCGTGACCGTCACGGCGGATGACCGGCTCTTCACCAACTGGCGGCGTACCGAGGACGAGGACGGTGCAGTCATGCGAGTGGGGCGCATACGGCGCCGGTGCAAGCAGCTCATCCACGAGCTCGCGCTGCCCGCGTCCACCGACCTGCAGGGCCTCTGCGACATCGTCGCGCGCCGCGTCGGCCGGCCCATCCGCCTGGTCCCGATGAGCCTCGACGGCGTCGTCTCCGGCATGACCGCGACCACCGACGACGCCTACTGGGTCATCTACGAGCAGAAGACCTCGCCCTGGCACCAGGTCCACATCGTGCTGCACGAGATCGGCCACCTCCTCCTCGGCCACGACCAGGACCCGGCCGTCACCGAGGACGCCCTCAAGGTGTGGACCCCCTCCGTCGACGTGGCCACCGCCATGCGGCGCATGGGCCTGACCATGGGCCTCGCCCGCCACCACTGCTACGACAACCTCACCGAGCGCGAGACGGAGATCCTCGGCACCCTCCTCATGGAGAAGGTCGTGCCCCCGCCGCCCGGCCAGGACGCCCGCCTGGAGGGCGAGGCCGCCGAGCTGGCCGCCTCCCTCGGGCCCGCCCTGCAGCACGTCCGCAGCCGCATCCGGGCGAACGGCGCAGCCGGTGCGGACGCAGGAGACGGCGGAGGCGGCCGTGTTTGACGCCCTCTACCTGACCTTCAGCGCCGTCGCCTGGGCCATCGTGGGCTACAAGGCCCGTGCCTGGTTCCGCGACCGCGGCAACGTCGACCTGGGCCTGACCGCCCTGATGACCTCCGGCGTGCCCATCGTCTTCCTGTTCTCCGCGCCCAGCGTCTACCGCGCCTTCGACCGGCTGACCGGTGTGGCCAACCTGGCCATGGTCTTCCTGTACTCGGCCGTGGTCCTGTTCGCCTCGGGCGCCACGGTGCTGCTGCTGCGCTGGACCAGCCGCGGCGACGCCCGGGCCCACGCCCGGGCGGCCCTGCGCTCCCGCGTCGCCGTGGCCGTCGTGGCCGCCGCCTGGGTCACGGCCGTCGTCTGCTTCGCCGTCGGCCGGCCCGACTCCGTCGAGCACCCCCGCGACTTCAGCACCGCCTACGCCCACGCGCCCGGCGTCGTCGCCTTCCTCGTGCTGTACCTGGCCATCTTCGGCACCAGCCTGGCCGGGCTCGGCGCGCTCTGCCCGCGCTACGCCGCCCAGCTCGGCCCCTGCTGGCTCGCCAAGGGGCTGCGCACGCTCGCCGCGGGCTGCTGGCTCGGCCTGCTCTACTGCGTGTGCAAGCTCGTCGGCTTCGTGCTGACCTGGGCCGGCCACGACGTCTACTGGCTGTCGAACGGCGTCGCCCCGATGAGCGCTTCGGTGGCCGCGCTGCTGGTCCTCCTCGGCTTCTCGCTGCCGGCCGCGGGCCCCCGGGTCTCCGCCTGGCGCCGCCTGCACCGCCTGCAGCCGCTCTGGCACGCCGTCACCGCCCACGCCCCCGAGGTCACCCTCACCGGGCACCGCCTGACGGGCCGCTGGCCGCTGTCGGACCTGGAGTGGCGGGCGAACCGGCAGATGGCGGAGATCCGCGACATCCAGCGCGGCATCCGCCGCCACGTCGAGCCCGCCGCCCTGGACCTCGCCCGCCGCAGGGCGACCGGCGCCGCGCTCGACGAGCGCCGCCTCGCCGCGGTCGTCGAGGCCACGGCCCTGCGCCGCGGCCTGCAGAACCAGATCACCGGACACGTTCCCGCCCCGCACGCCGACAGCGTCGTCGTGACGGTCAGCGCCGATCCGGCGGAGGAACACGAACACCTGGCCCTCGTCGCCGACGTCTACCACGACCCGATGGTCGACGCCGTCCTCGAGGAACTACGGGAGATGAGCGCGGCACGCCGTCCCTGACGGCGTGCGGCCCATGGACGAGGCGGCCCTGGACGGGGGTCAAGGCCGCCTGCGCCACAGGCCGGCGCCGGGTCCGTCACCACGACGGATCCGGCGCCGCCCGTGCGCGTCACCTCCGGCGGGGCCCGGCACACGGCTCCGGGCCGGCCGCCTCGCGCGTCAGTACCGCAGCCTCCCACCGTCCCCGGCCTCCGGTCCCCCCGCACGCCGGACGGCTTGATCTTCTAGAGTCGGGCGCCATGCAGAACTCCTCCGTCACCGCGCTCATCGCCGACCCCTACGGCACTTACGCCCAGTTGCGCGAGGCCGGCCCCGTCCACCGCATCACCGGCCCCGACGGACGGCCCGCCTGGCTGGTGACCCGCTACGACGACGTCCGCCGCGCGCTCGCCGATCCGCGGCTGTCCCTGGACAAGCGCAACGCCACGCCGGGCAACTACGCCGGCCTCAGGCTGCCTCCGGCCCTCGACGCCAACCTGCTCAACATGGACCCGCCGGACCACACCCGCATACGCCGCCTCGTGGTGAAGGCCTTCACGCCCGGCCGCGTGGACAAGCTCCGCGCACCGGTGCGCAGGGTCGCCGACGAACTCCTCGACGCCGTCGAGGCCGAGGGCCGTACGGACCTGCTGGCGTCCTACGCGGGCCCGCTGCCCATCACCGTCATCTGCGACCTGCTGGGCGTGCCGCAGGAACAGCGGCAGGACTTCCGGGCGTGGACGGACGCGCTGATCACCCCGGACCCGGCGCGTCCGCACCTGGCCGAAGAAGCCATCGGCAGCATGACGGGCTTCTTCACCGGCCTCATCGCGAGCAAGCGCGCCGCCCCCGGCGACGACCTGCTCTCCGACCTCATCGCGGTCCGCGACGGCGACGAGGGGGAGGGGGCCGACCGGCTCTCGGAGGACGAGCTGTCCTCGCTCGCCTTCCTGATCCTCTTCGCGGGCTACGAGAACACCGTCCACCTGATCGCCAACTCCGTCCTGGCACTGCTGGACCACCCCGCCTTGATGGACTCTTTGCGAGCGAATCCGGCCGGACTCGCAGCGGCCGTCGAGGAGTTCATGCGGTGGGACGGGCCCGCTCCTCTCGCGATCCGCAGGTTTCCGCTGGAGAACGTGGAGATCGGCGGGGTGACCGTACCGGCGGGGGAGACCGTCCTGCTCTCCCTGGCGTCGGCCAATCGTGACCCTCATCACTTTTCCGAGCCGGATCGGCTGGATCCGAACCGTGATCGTTCCGGTCATCTCGCCCTGGGGCACGGGATCCACTACTGCCTCGGCGCCCCCCTGGCCAGGATGGAGACGGAAACGGCGCTGGCAGCACTGCTGGAGCGGTTCCCCGGGCTCGCGCTCGACGGGGCGCGGGAGGAGATCGCCCGGCGGCCCTCGATCCGCGCGCGTGGCCTGATTTCGCTCCCGGTTCGCTGGTAGCCGCCAAAGCCGAACAGGTTTTTGGTGCATAACCCATCCTTGATGCGGTAGAACTGTCCTCGAGCCCGCCCGGTGTGCATCCCCCGTCGCACCGGGCGGGCCGTCGACTCCCTCGGGCCGGATCGGCTCGTGCGGGCCCGATCAGCTCGCGGCGGCGGGGAACTTCAGCAGGGCAACCGCAGCGAGCATCTGTATGCTCACCGCCGCCACGGCCTTGTGCGTGGGCAGATGGTGCTGACCGCGGATCAGCAAGGTGGCGAAGGCGTAGCCGAAGGCCGAGGTGATCCAGGCGGCCGCGCGCACGGGGAAGGAGTCCCCGGGCAGGCACGCGTCCAGCGCGAGCCGCGGCAGGTCCGTCGCCCAGAACACCACCACGAACAGCGTGACCGTCGGGCCGAACTTGCCGTTGCCGCCGAGCCGGCGCGCGATGGCCTGGGTGGCGATGCCCAGCAGCAGGCTGGCCAGGACGAGCACGACGTCGGCTATCGCCATGGCCTCCAGGGCCAGGGCGGGGCCCACCCGCCAGCCCTCCCAGAAGGAGTCCTTGCCCAGCGTCCCCAGCGCTCCGCAGAGCAGGCACAGGAACGCCGCCGCTCCCCACAGGCTCCGGTCCCGTGCCTCGTCCAGGATCTCGACCGGGCGGTACCACAGGCCGAAGAAGAGGCGGTGCCAGTACAGCCTGCGCCGGGGGGCGGCGGAGGCGTGCGGGGCGGGTGGTGAGTGCGGGGAGGCAGAAACAGGCATGCGTGCAAGTATCACCGCTCGGCGGGCACCCCGGTGTCCGGGTCGGCGTCCGGGGCCGTTCCCGACCTGGCGTCAGGGACCGCACCCGCAACCGCTCCCGGCGCGGCCGCGGGAACGGCGTCCGGGTCGGCGCCGTGCAGGTACTCCTCGCTGATCTCGCGCGGCCCGAACGGCCACACCTTCTCGTAGCGCGACCAGAGCACGAACGCCACGCAGCCCGCCCCGACCCAGGCCAGGGACCATTCGATGGGGTGCCGGCCGGGCGAATTGCGGTCCGCGTAGCCGTAGATGACGAGCCATCCGACCAGGGCCACCAGGCTCGGCAGCGGGTAGAGCCACATCCGGTACGGGCGCGGCAGGTCCGGCTGGCGGCGGCGCAGCACGCTCACGGCCACGATCTGGGCGAGCGCCTGCACGATCACCATCACGGACGTGAGCAGCTGGATCAGCGTGGCCAGGTCGGTGTGACGGCCGATCAGGAAGCCGGCCCCCGTGATGACTCCCATGGTGGCCAGGCCCAGCGCCGGGAAGCGGTGTCTGGGGTGCAGGCGCCCGAAGGGGCGGAAGAAGACCTTCTCCCGGGCGGCGTCGTAGGGCACCCGGGAGCCGCCGAGCAGCCCGGCCAGGACCGAGGCGACGGCCGTGACGAGGATGAGCACGGTGACGGTGCGGGCGGGCCCCTTGCCCCAGGCCTCCTCCAGGACCGCCGAGGCGACGGACGAGGACGCCGTCGAGCCGGGGTCGAGCATCTGCTTCCAGTCGATGACGCCGAGCGTGCCGATCTGCAGGAGCAGGTAGATGGCCATGATGCCGAGGATGGAGAAGACGATGGCGCGCGGCAGGGTGCGCCCCGGATCCTTGATCTCGGCGCCCATGTAGGCGGCCGTGTTGTAGCCGAGGTAGTCGTAGATGCCGATGGTCAGGCCCGCCGCGAAGCCGATCCAGAAGTGGTTCGACGTCAGCTCGAAGGCGCCGGAGGGGTAGGTGAAGGCCCGGTCGGGGCTGAAGTGGGTGAAGGCGGCGAGGATCACCAGCACGACGGAGGCGATCATCACGCACCACAGCACGACGGTGATGCGGGCGATGTTCTCGACGCGCCGCCACAGCACCACGACGATCAGCGCGATGACGGCCAGCCCGGTCAGGTCGCCCTGCGTCTGTCCCATGTCCGGCCACAGGTAGCCCAGGTACTGCACGAAGCCGATGACGCCGGTGGACATGCCCAGCGGGATGAAGAGCATCGCCGTCCACACGAACAGGAACGGCATCAGTTTTCCGGTGCGGTACTGGAAGGCCTGGCGCAGGTAGACGTAGCTGCCGCCCGCGCCGGGCAGCGAGGCGCCGAGCTCGGCCCAGATCAGCCCGTCGGCCAGGGCCAGGACCGCGCCCGCGACGAAGCCGATGACCGCCTGCGGGCCGCCGAAGGCCGCGACCATGAGGGGGATGGTGACGAAGGGGCCGATGCCGCACATCTGGCTCATGTTGATGGCGGTGGCCTGGAACAGCCCGATGCGGCGTACGAAGCCGACCCGCTCCTCAGGCGATGGATCCGTCTCTGCCATGGCGGTCAGCCCTTTCTCGCGCCGGACGGGGCCCGGCCGATCCGATTGTCCGTCCAAGGCACTGGTAGCACCGGCGTGTCGGGGTCGTCCACCGTTACGACACGCCGGTGCTGCCGACCGGCCGGCTGGGTAGGTTCCGCTCGCAACGGCAGCGACGGATCCATCGCCTGAGGAGCGGGTCGGCTT
>NZ_JBPQTS010000086.1:0-30365 GCF_051386455.1 Streptomyces sp. URMC 124 | reverse complement strand
CTCCCCGCCTCCCGCGCCCCCCGCCCGCCTCGTCGTCCTCGTCTCCGGCTCCGGCACCAATCTGCAGGCCCTGCTCGATGCGATCGCCGCCGACCCGCAGGGCTACGGCGCCCGGATCGTGGCCGTGGGCGCCGACCGGGACGGCATCGCCGGCCTGGAGCGGGCCGAGCGCTCCGGGATCCCCACGTTCGTCTGCCGCGTCAAGGACCACCCGACGCGCGACGCCTGGGACCGCGCGCTGGCCGAGGCCACCGCGGCCCACGAGCCGGACCTCGTGGTCTCGGCCGGTTTCATGAAGATCGTGGGCAAGGAGTTCCTGGCCCGCTTCGGGGGCCGCGTGATCAACACGCACCCCGCCCTGCTGCCCAGCTTCCCCGGCGCCCACGGCGCGCGCGACGCGCTCGCGTACGGCGTCAAGGTGACCGGGTGCACCGTGCACTTCGTCGACGACGGCGTCGACACCGGCCCGATCATCGCCCAGGGCGTGGTCGAGGTCCTGGACGAGGACGACGAATCCGCGCTGCACGAGCGGATCAAGGAAGTCGAGCGCGAGCTGCTCGTCGAGGTCGTGGGGCGTCTGGCCCGCAACGGCTACCGCATAGAGGGACGAAAGGTGAAATTCCTGTGACCGCCGAAGGTATGAAGCGGCCCATCCGCCGCGCTCTGGTCAGCGTCTACGACAAGGCCGGGCTGGAGGAGCTCGCGCGCGGTCTGCACGAGGCGGGCGTCGAGCTCGTCTCGACCGGCTCGACGGCCGGCCGGATCGCCGCCGCCGGCGTCCCGGTCACCCGGGTCGAGGAGCTCACCGGTTTCCCCGAGTGCCTGGACGGCCGCGTCAAGACGCTCCACCCGCGCGTCCACGCGGGCATCCTGGCCGACCAGCGCCTCGACGCCCACCGCGAGCAGCTCGCCGAGCTGGGCGTCGAGCCCTTCGAGCTGGTGATCGTCAACCTCTACCCGTTCCGGGAGACCGTCGCCTCCGGCGCCTCGCCCGACGAGTGCGTGGAGCAGATCGACATCGGCGGCCCCTCGATGGTCCGCGCCGCCGCCAAGAACCACCCGTCGGTGGCCGTCGTGGTCAACCCCGGCCGCTACCAGGACGTCCTCGCGGCCGTCGCCGACGGCGGCTTCGACCTCGCCGCCCGCAAGCGCCTGGCCGCGGAGGCCTTCCAGCACACGGCCGCCTACGACGTGGCCGTCGCGGGCTGGTTCGCCGACGACTACGCGGCGCAGGACGAGAGCGGCTTCCCCGGCTTCTTCGGCGCCACCTTCACCCGTGCGAACGTGCTGCGCTACGGCGAGAACCCGCACCAGCCCGCCGCCCTCTACACCGACGCCTCCGGCAAGGGCCTTGCGCACGCCGAGCAGCTGCACGGCAAGGAGATGTCGTACAACAACTACGTCGACACCGAGGCCGCGCGCCGGGCGGCGTACGACCACGCCGACCCCTGCGTAGCGATCATCAAGCACGCCAACCCGTGCGGCATCGCGACCGGTTCGGACGTCGCGGAGGCCCACCGCAAGGCGCACGAGTGCGACCCGCTGTCGGCGTTCGGCGGTGTGATCGCCGTCAACCGCCCGGTCTCGGTCGCCCTGGCCGAGCAGGTCGCCGAGATCTTCACCGAGGTCATCGTCGCCCCGGCCTACGAGGACGGCGCCGTCGAGGTGCTGGCCCGCAAGAAGAACATCCGCGTGCTGCGCTGCGCCGACGCCCCGTGCGCGGTCACCGAGGCCCGTCCCGTCGAGGGCGGCCTGCTGCTGCAGACCAAGGACCGCCTCCAGGCCGAGGGCGACGATCCGGCCGGCTGGACGCTCGCCACGGGCGAGGCCCTGTCCGCCGCCGAGCTCGCCGAGCTGGCCTTCGCCTGGCGCGCCTGCCGCGCCGTGAAGTCCAACGCCATCCTGCTGGCCAAGGGCGGCGCGACGGTCGGCGTCGGCATGGGCCAGGTCAACCGCGTCGACTCGGCGAAGCTCGCGGTGCAGCGGGCGGGCGAGGAGCGGGCACGCGGCTCGTACGCCGCCTCCGACGCGTTCTTCCCCTTCCCGGACGGGCTGGAGGTGCTGACGGCCGCCGGCATCAAGGCCGTGGTGCAGCCGGGCGGTTCGGTCCGGGACGAGCAGGTCGTGGAGGCCGCGAAGGCGGCGGGCGTGACGATGTACTTCACGGGCACGCGCCACTTCTTCCACTAGGCGGCGAAAGCCGGAGGCCCGCATCCCGCGCGGTGCGGGATGCGGGCCTCCGGTGCGGCCGACCGGGCCGTCGTCAGAAGCGCGGGCGGCGGAACCACTCGGCCGAGGCCTGCTTGGCCGCGAAGACGATCACGAGGATCGACAGGACGAACGTGATTAGGCCGAGACCCCAGGCCCAGGACGTCAGGAGTCCGCCGATGATGCCGAAAGACGCGTAGACGATCGAACCGACGCGGATGCCATTGCCGCCCTTGGCGTAGCGCACGGCGAGAACGATGCCGATGGCAGCGAACACCAGAGCGAGCAGGATGAAGAATCCCAGGACGCCGTTGCCAACGTCGACCAACTTGTCGACATCGACCTCGTCGCCTTGCGCGGTGGTGACCTTCCTGCCCGGTCCGACCTCGTCGGCCGTGTCCTTGATCCTGGCGATCACAAAGCCGAAGAAGCCGATCAGCGCGACGTGCACCGCGGCGATGACGTACAGCATGACGCGCGCGGCCTTGGTGATGCCCGGCATCGCCTGCGGGCCCTGCGGCACACCGGCGTAACCCCCGTGGGCCTGCGGGTAAGCGGCGTACGGCTGGCCGGGAACGGGGCCCTGGGGCTGCTGCGGATATCCGTAGCCGGGCGCCTGCTGGGGCGCTCCGTACGGGTTGTTCTGATCGCCGTAGCTCATGCTGGGGATTTCCTCCGTCGGTGTCGTGCGGGGACGGCGCGGGCATTCGGAGGAGAGTTGTGTCAGCGGCTCGCCCCCGTTTTGCACCCGCGGCACGCGGATCATCGTTATGGGGCCTCTGACTTTTGTCCAGCTGATACCCGTATCGGAGGGGCGGCGGGGGCTGCCGGGAATAACCGGTGCGAATTCGTCACCAACTGCGGACCGCCCTGATTGGAACCATGGCCGCCCCATCCGCGAGGATGGGGTCATGACCGCCCAGATTCTCGATGGCAAGGCCACCGCAGCAGCGATCAAGTCCGAACTCACCGTGCGCGTGGAGGCGCTGAAGGCCAAGGGCGTCCAGCCCGGTCTCGGCACGCTCCTCGTCGGTGACGACCCCGGCAGCAAGTGGTACGTCGCCGGCAAGCACCGCGACTGCGCCGAGGTCGGCATCGCCTCGATCCAGCGCGAACTGCCCGCCACGGCCACCCAGGAGGAGATCGAGGCGGTCGTCCGCGAGCTGAACGACAACCCCGACTGCACCGGCTACATCGTCCAACTCCCGCTCCCCAAGGGCATCGACACCAACCGCGTCCTGGAGCTGATGGACCCGGCCAAGGACGCCGACGGCCTGCACCCGATGAGCCTCGGCCGCCTGGTGCTGAACGAGACCGGCCCGCTGCCCTGCACCCCCAACGGCATCATCGAGCTGCTGCGCCGCCACGACGTCGAGCTGGCCGGCAAGCACGTCGTGGTCGTCGGCCGCGGCATCACCGTGGGCCGCTCGATCGGCCTGCTGCTGACCCGCCGCACCGAGAACTCCACGGTCACCCTCTGCCACACCGGCACCCGTGACCTGTCGGCGCACCTGCGCGAGGCCGACATCATCGTCGCCGCGGCGGGCGTGGGCCACCTGATCAAGCCGGAGGACGTCAAGCCGGGCGCGGCCGTGCTGGACGTCGGCGTCAGCCGCGACGGCGAGGGCAAGATCATGGGCGATGTCGACCCGGCGGTCGCCAAGGTCGCCGGCTGGGTCTCGCCGAACCCGGGCGGCGTCGGCCCGATGACCCGGGCCCTGCTGCTGGTGAACGTGGTGGAGGCCGCGGAGCGCGCCGCCGGAAGCGGCAATGCGGGCTGAGGAAGGGCCGGGCGCGGGACCGGGCGCGGGACCGGGCGAGGAGCCCGGCGGGACGGAGAAGTCCGGCGCGGCCGGGGAGCCGGGCGCGGGCAAGGGCCGGCGCTTCCAGCTCACGCGGGACACCGCCCGCCCCGAGGGCGGCGGGCGCGCCGCCCCGGGGGACGCTCCGGCGCCGGCGCGCCAGTGGCCGCTGCTGGCGGTCATGGGCGTGACGGGGCTCGGGCTGCTGATCGTCGCCTTCGACGCGTTCCGGGTCGGGACGCTGCTGATCGGGCTGGCGATGGCCGGTGGCGCCGTGCTGCGCTGGGCGCTGCCGTCCGTGGGCATGCTGGCCGTGCGCTCCCGGTTCACGGACATGATCACGTACGGCGGGCTGGGCGCGGCGATCCTGCTGCTGTCCCTGATGGCGCAGCCGCACCCGTGGCTGAAGGTGCCGTTCCTGGAGGACATCCTCCACTTCACGGTCTAGGCCCGTCAGCCCGTCAGCCCGTCGGTCCGTCGACCTGTCGGCCCGCCGGGCTGCCCGCTTTGACCGTTTTCGAGTAGCTTGATGACGAGGTGATCCCTTTCCTGCCCCGCTGGGCGGGAAGGGGCCGGTGCTGCCCGCGAGAGGGACGTTCCCCGTCATGGCCAAGATCAAGGTAGTCGGCCCGGTCGTCGAGCTCGACGGCGACGAGATGACCCGGATCATCTGGCGGTTCATCAAGGACCGGCTGATCCTGCCCCACCTCGACCTCGACCTGAAGTACTTCGACCTGGGGATCGAGCACCGCGACGCCACCGGCGACCAGGTGACCGTCGACGCCGCGCACGCCATCCGGGAGCACGGCGTCGGCGTGAAGTGCGCGACGATCACACCGGACGAGGCGCGGGTCGAGGAGTTCGGCCTCAAGGCGATGTACCCCTCGCCCAACGGCACCATCCGCAACATCCTCGGCGGAGTGATCTTCCGCGAGCCGATCATCATGGCGAACGTGCCGAGGCTCGTCCCCAACTGGACGAAGCCGATCGTCGTCGGCCGCCACGCCTTCGGCGACCAGTACCGGGCGACCGACCTGAAGGTGCCCGGCGCGGGCACCCTGACCGTGACCTACACCCCCCGGGACGGCTCCGAGCCGGTGGAGCTGGAGGTCTACGACTTCCCGGGCCCGGGCGTGGCGCTGGCGATGTACAACCTGGACGAGTCGATCCGCGACTTCGCGCGCGCCTCGTTCCGCTACGGCCTGGAGCGCGGCTACCCGGTCTACCTGTCCACCAAGAACACGATCCTGAAGAAGTACGACGGCCGGTTCAAGGACCTCTTCCAGGAGGTCTTCGACGCCGAGTTCAGGCAGGAGTTCGAGGGGGCCGGGCTGGCCTACGAGCACCGCCTCATCGACGACATGGTGGCCACCGCGCTGAAGTCGTCCGGCGGCTACGTCTGGGCCTGCAAGAACTACGACGGCGACGTGCAGTCCGACACCGTCGCCCAGGGCTTCGGCTCGCTCGGCCTGATGACCTCGGTCCTGATGACGCCCGACGGCCGCACGCTGGAGGCCGAGGCCGCGCACGGCACCGTCACCCGTCACTACCGCCAACACCAGCAGGGCAAGGCCACCTCGACCAATCCGATCGCCTCGGTCTTCGCCTGGACCCGGGCCCTGGCCCACCGCGGCCGGCTGGACGGCACGCCCGAAGTCGTCGCGTTCGCGCAGGCGCTGGAGCGGGCGTGCACGCAGACCGTCGAGGACGGGCGGATGACCAAGGACCTGGCGCAGCTGGTCGGTGCCGGGACGCCCTGGCTGACCACCGAGGAGTTCCTCGCGGCCGTCGAGGCGAAGCTGAGCGGCAGCCTCGCGCCGACGGCCGCCGTGTGAGGCCCGCGGCCGCGTGGGCGGTACGGGCCGGGTGAGCGGCCGCGGTGGCCGGTCCTCCACCCCCGTGGGAGGACCGGCCACCGCCCCGCCGACGAGTTTCATGATCGCGATTTCGCGCGGCAACCCTTTCAAGCCTGCTGTGGCCGGGGAGTGACCGTTCTGCGACGAGTTCGCCGTCGCGTATCAGTTGTGCAGCAGATGCGACAAGGGCGCGTGGCGGGGCCTCTGATTAACCCAAATGCCACGATGCGCCCCGCCCGGGGGAACTGCCATGCTGGATTGCGGCATCCCCTTGGGTAGCCAGCACTGAAGCTGCGGAAGGGGCGCCGCGGCACGGAAGGGCAAGGCAGGGGAAGAGCACCGCAGACATCGGGGGACAGGGGAGTGCAATGCCTCGTTGGAGGGCGCTACCGGAGGAACTCGACCCGGAAGTGCGCGAATTCACCGAACAACTGCGCAGACTCGTGGAGCGCAGCGGGCTGAGCATCGGCGCCGTCGCCGACCGCACGGGTTACAGCAAGACGTCGTGGGAACGCTATCTCGGCGGGCGGCTGCTGCCCCCGCTGGGGGCCGCCGAGGCGCTGGCCGAGGCGACCGGGACCGACGTGGTCCACCTGAGCACGATGTGGGAGCTCGCCGAGCGGGCGTGGAGCCGCAGCGAGATGCGGCACGACTCGACCGTGGAGTCGGCCCGGGTCGCCCGGGCGCGGGCCGCGCTGGGAGAGTTCGGCCCGCCGCAGGCCGCCCCCCAGGCGGCTCCCCAGGCCGCCTCGCAGCCCGCAGGCGCGGCGGGCCGGCCGGGAGCGGTGCTCTCGGAGCCGCTCTGCCACGAGGCGGTGCGCCGGGCGGCGGCCACGGAGGAGAGCGCTTCCCCGGGCCTCGCCCCGCTGCCCGGCGCCCCGCCGCCGCGCGGCCCTCTTCGTCACCGGCGTGGTGGGCGCGCTCCTCGTCGTCGCGGCGGTCGTGCTGCTGCTGGGCGTCGGCGACGGCACGGGAGAAGCCCCCGGCAGCGCGCCGCCGCTCACCTCGCCCTCCGCCGTCCTGCCCGCCGGCGTCAAGTGCACCGGCGCCGAGTGCAGTGGCAAAGACCCCGAGGCCATGGGCTGCGGCGGCGGCCGCGCCACGACGGCCGGGTCCGCGACCGTCGGCACGTCCTACGTCGAGGTCCGCTACAGCCAGGTGTGCGGCGCGGCGTGGGCGCGCATAACGCAGGCGGCGCCGGGCGACGCCGTCCGGATAGACGCGGCCGCGGAGGGCGGCACGCCCGCCCGTTCGGAGTCCGGCCGGGTGGTGCGCGACGCCGACGGCTACACCCCCATGGTCGCGGTCTCCGGGCCGGGCAAGGCGAAGGCCTGCGCCACGCTGACCTCGGGCCCCGAGGGGTGCACGGTGGCCCGCACCGCCTCCGCCCCGGCCGGGTGAGCGCCGGATCGACGCCGGGCGGGCGCCGGGCGGGCGGGGCCCCGGCGCGGCACGGTGAGGCGTCCCACACGGGGGCGGGGGTTCGGAGCGGGCCGGGTCGGATAGCCTGACGCCGGATCTCTTGATACCGAGAGAGATCCTCACTCATGGGCAGGGACACCCAACCCCAGTTCGCAGCAGGAGATCGCCATGACCCGCACTCCCGTCAATGTCACCGTCACCGGTGCAGCCGGCCAGATCGGCTACGCGCTGCTCTTCCGCATCGCCTCCGGTCAGCTCCTCGGCGCGGACGTGCCGGTCAAGCTGCGCCTGCTGGAGATCCCGCAGGGCCTGAAGGCCGCCGAGGGCACCGCCATGGAGCTCGACGACTGCGCCTTCCCGCTGCTCCGCGGCATCGACATCACCGACGACCCGAACGTCGGCTTCGCGGGTGCGAACGTCGCGCTGCTGGTCGGCGCCCGCCCGCGCACCAAGGGCATGGAGCGCGGTGACCTGCTGGAGGCCAACGGCGGCATCTTCAAGCCGCAGGGCAAGGCCATCAACGACCACGCCGCGGACGACATCAAGGTCCTCGTCGTCGGCAACCCGGCCAACACCAACGCCCTGATCGCCCAGGCCGCCGCGCCGGACGTCCCGGCCGAGCGCTTCACCGCGATGACCCGCCTGGACCACAACCGCGCCCTGACGCAGCTGGCCCAGAAGACCGGCTCGTCCGTCGCCGACATCAAGCGCCTGACGATCTGGGGCAACCACTCGGCCACCCAGTACCCGGACATCTTCCACGCGGAGATCGCCGGCAAGAACGCCGCCGAGATCGTGAACGACGAGGCCTGGCTCGCGGACACCTTCATCCCGACCGTCGCCAAGCGCGGCGCGGCCATCATCGAGGCCCGCGGCGCGTCCTCGGCCGCCTCGGCCGCCAACGCCGCCATCGACCACGTCCACACCTGGGTCAACGGCACCGCCGAGGGCGACTGGACCTCCATGGGCATCCCCTCGGACGGCTCCTACGGCGTCCCCGAGGGCCTCATCTCCTCCTTCCCGGTCACCTGCAAGGACGGCAAGTACGAGATCGTCCAGGGCCTGGAGATCAACGACTTCTCCCGCGGCCGCATCGACGCCTCGGTCCAGGAGCTGGCGGAGGAGCGCGACGCGGTCCGCGCCCTCGGTCTCCTCTGATCGCGTCCGATCCGCGTCCGATCCCCATCTGATCAGCGGATTCCGGTCCACGGACCGGAATCCGGATCTCCGGCGGGGGTGCCCCGGCAGCAACGGCTGCCGGGCCACTCCCGTTTTTTGGCGTACGCACGTGCGGCCGTACGCCCGGACGGGGGCGGTTTTCGGCCCGTCATTCGGGTGTAAGTAGGGGTCCACGGGAAGGTGTTTGGCTTATTGTGAGTTCTCCGACAGTCCGTCAACTCCTGTGAATTCGCAGGTGAGTTCGACGATCGGGGGATCAATGTCCTTATCCGCTGGATCCACAAGAGCCGATCAGGCCAAGTCGTCCGGCCCGGGGAAAACGACCGGTACACCCCGCCCCGACTCCCGGGCCGACGCCCGGAGCGAGGCCACCCGGCTGCTCTGCGCGGGGGCCTATCTCGACCTCGGTTTCCGCCGGCGGGTCATCGAGGAACTGGTGGAGCACGAGGAGCGGCCGATCGCGCCGTCGCTCGGCATCGACGTCGTGCCGGTGCTCACCCACGCGCTGCGGGCGCGTTCGCAGGACGTGCTCACGGCGGTGCTGCTGGCCTGCTTGTGGGTCGCGTTCTTCGTCGTCGGCTTCGCGGCGGACGGCGGCACCGACCCGGAGACGGAGGCCCCCTGGGCCGCGCTCTACGCCGTGGTGTGCGTGGCGCAGTGGATCGGGCAGGCGGCCGCCGGGCACGGCAGCGCCGTCTACGCGGTCGACAAGAAGACCCTGCGCGAGGCCGTCAAGGGCAAGGCCTCGCTGCGCGCCCTGCGGGCGGTCGGGCCGCCCGTCCTGCAGCTCGCCTACTGGGCGGTGGCCCTGATCGCCCTCTTCGAGGGCGCGGGGAACTGGGCGGCCCTGCTCTTTCCGCTGCTCCTCGTCCTGCCCGTGTGGATGCACCGCTCCCGCGTCGCCGCCGTCATGCGCCTGGAGCTCGGCCGCGAGGCCTTCGCCCACCACCCGCGCGCGGTGCCGCGCTCGCGCCACCACCGCCGCATCGCGGCGACGATCGACCGCGAGCAGTACGCGGGCCTGACCATCTACGACCCTTCCCGCCCGTTCATCGGCATGGGCCGCCCGTACGAGCCGTGGTCGTTCGTCCTGGAGCTCAAGCCCCGGGACGGCGGCAAGGCGGGGGCCGTGCGGCCGCCGTTCACCGCCCGCGCCGTCGTGGACCTGATCCGGCCCCGCCTGGAGGCGCTGCGCGACTCCGCCGCCGCGACCAGCCGCGACCGGCTCAAGGACCTGGAGGTCGAGGAGTTCGTCTACCTGCCGGTGGGACCCCACCGGCCCGAGGTCCGCTACGACGAGCCCGACATCCTGCAGCACCTGCGGGAGGCCGTGGACGAGGGCGGCGAGGCGCGCCGCTACTTCCTGCGCGTGCGCGTCGGCGCGTGGGACGAGCAGGTCGTCGTCTCCGTGCTGGTCCGGGTGCACACCCAGGGCGGCATGCTGGTGCTGGAGGTCGTGCCGCACGTCCTGATGCCGGTCAAGCCGGAGTTCCGCGCGGTCGACGTGATCGCCGCCCGCGGCGAGGACGACATCCTGCGCGACGGCGCCCGCGCCCTGCTGTCCGCACCCGCCGCCGGGTTCGCGTCGGCCGTCTCGACGGTCCGCACGGCCGTCGCCGGCTTCCGCACGTGGCTGGCGGACCCGCGCCGCGCGGTCCCGGACGGCCCGGCCGACTCCGTGCGCGAGATCGCCGGAGTGCACTCCGTCTCGCTCTTCCAGGAGATGGACATCAGCCGCTACGTGAAGACGGTCCAGGACCGCATCGCGAGCGGCGTACGCGACGCCCTGCGCTCCCAGGGTTACGAGACCGACCAGTTCGAGCAGCAGATCGTGCAGGTCAGCGAGGGCGGCGTGTTCATCGGCTCGATGAGCGGCGGCGCCGTGGCCGCGGGCAGCGGCGCGCAGGCCAGGAACACCACGAAGAAGGACGGGGGATCATGACGGACCGGAAGCACGACGACGGCCGCACCGGCGGCGGTGTCGCGATCGGACGGATGACGGGCGGCGCCGTGGCCGCCGGGGAGCGGGCGCGCGCGGAGAACCGCGCGGAGCGGGCCGCCCACGACGCCCGGGCCGGCAGCGGGTTAAGCCGCGTACCCGCGGACGTACCCCGCGACGGCGGCGTCGCCGTCGGCGAGCTCACGGGAGGCGCGGTGGCCGCGGGCCGGCAGGCGCGGGCCGTCGACTCCTCCCGCGACGCCCTGGCCGTGCCGCCCGACCTGCTGGAGGCCGTGGCGGAGCTGCGCCGCCAACTGCCCCTGCTCGCACGGGCCGAGGGCGACGGCGTCGACGCCGTCGGCGACGAGCTGGCCGGCCTGGAGGACGAGGCCCGCCGCACCGGCCGCACGCAGCGCGGCCGGCTGGTGCGGCTGCGGGCCTTGCTGAGCAGTGGAGCCACGGCCGCCGGCGGCCTGGCCTCGGCGGCCGCGGTCGCCGAGTCGGCCGGCCGGCTGCTGGCGTGAGGGGGCGGGGCACATGAGCCGCTGGGACGCGGATCTCCAGCAGTGGGTGGAGGACGACCCGCCCGGACGGCGGCCGCAGGGGGCGCGGGAGGAGGCCGCGCGCGACCACGACCGCCTGCACGATCCCGACGAGCCCGAGGTCCGCCTGCTCCCCGGACCCCCGGACGGCATGCCCGAAGGGCCGTCGCACGCGGCGATCCTGGCCGGTGCGCTGGCCGGGGTGGTCCTCGCGGGCGGCCTGGGCGTCGGCGCCTGGGCCCTGATGCGGGACGGCGACGGCACGGGTGCGGACGGATCCGGCGGCGCGTCGCCCAGCGCGAGCGCGAGCGTCGTGCCGAGCCCGTACCCGTCGTACGGCAGCATCTCGGGCACCACCGGGACGACGGGGACCACCGGCGGAACGACCGGCGGGACGACAGGAGGGGTGACCGGCGGGACCACCGGCGGGTTCACGGGTGGCTTCACCGCCGGCACCACGGGCTACGGCACCGGCGGCTACAGCCCGAGCTCCCCGCCCGGCGCCTTCTCCGGACCGGGAGCCGGACCGGGGTCCGGTCAGGCCTCCGGGGCTCCCGCGCCGAGCACCCCGGCCGGCTTCCGGCGCACGGAGGACCCCTCCGGCTTCCGCGCGGACGTCCCCCGGGGCTGGCAGCGCACCACGGAAGGCGCCAGCGTCTTCTTCCGGCGGGCGGACGGCGGCAGCCTGATCCAGGTGTTCACCCTGGCCGGGGCCGAGCCCACGCCCTACGCGTCCCTGGAGGAGACCGAGCGGGCGGTGTCTCGAAACAAGGGGTACCGCAAGCTGGGGCTGACCACGGTGAGTGGCCCCTCCTCCGACGCCGCGGAGCTGGAGTACAGCTACGTCAGGCCCGACGGCACCGTGCGCCGCGTCACCGACCGGGCCTTCACCGGACCCGACGGGCGGCAGTACGCACTGCTGGTCGCCGGGCCCGCCGACGAGTGGAGCGCGCACCAGGAGATCTACCGGGTGCTGCTGGGCTCCTTCTGCCCCTCCGGGTACTGCGCGAGCAGCAGTGGCGGCAGCGACACGGAGTGACCCCCGTCACTCTTTGTGAAGAAAGAGGCATAGCTTTTCGCCTTTTGGTTAGGCGCGTCCCGTTGCCGCCCGAGCGTCCTGCCGGCGGCAGCGGGACCGACCAGAACCGGAAGGCAGAGAAGACATGTCGTCAGCCGAGACCATCCACGTCGACGGGGTGTGGCGCGCCGCCGCGTCCGGCGCCCAGCGGGAGGTGCTCGACCCCGCGGACGCCAAGACCCTCGCCGTGGTCTCCGAAGGCGGCGCCGACGACACGGACGCCGCCGTCGCCGCGGCCCGCCGCGCCTTCGACGGCGGGCAGGGCCTGTGGCCGCGGACGCCCGTCGCCGAGCGGGCGGCGCTGCTGCGCCGCGTCGCGGACCTCCTCCAGCGCGACCGCGAGGAGATCGCGCTGACCGAGAGCCGCGACACCGGCAAGACCCTCGAAGAGGGCCGCACCGACGTCGACTGCGTCACCGACGCCTTCCGCTACTTCGCCGACCTCGTCGTGGGCGAAGGCGGCGGCCGCGTCGTCGACGCGGGCTCGGACACCGTGCACAGCGTCGTCGTCCACGAGCCGGTCGGCGTCTGCGCGCTGATCACCCCCTGGAACTACCCGCTGCTGCAGGCCAGCTGGAAGATCGCCCCCGCGCTGGCGGCGGGCAACACCTTCGTCATCAAGCCCAGCGAGGTCACCCCGCTGTCCACCGTGCTGCTGATGAAGCTGCTGGCCGAGGCCGGCCTGCCGGACGGCGTGGGCAACCTCGTCACCGGCGCCGGCGACCCCGTCGGCGCCCGCCTGTCCGAGCACCCCGACGTCGACCTCGTCTCCTTCACCGGCGGCCTCGCCTCCGGCACCAAGGTCATGCAGGCCGCGGCGCCCACCGTCAAGAAGGTCGCCCTCGAACTCGGCGGCAAGAACCCCAACGTGGTCTTCGCCGACGCCTGCGCGACCGACGAGGACTTCGACACCGCCGTCGACCAGGCCCTCAACGCCGCGTTCATCCATAGCGGCCAGGTCTGCTCGGCCGGCTCCCGGCTCATCGTCGAGGAGTCCGTCCGCGACCGCTTCGTCGCCGAACTCGCCCGCCGCGCCGCGAAGATCCGCCTCGGCCGCGGCACCGAGGACGGCGTCGAGTGCGGCCCGCTGGTCTCCGCGCAGCAGCTCGACAAGACCGAGGCGTACGTCGCCTCCGCCCTCGCCGAAGGCGCCACGCTGCGCTGCGGCGGCTCCCAGCCCGAGCCGAACGAGGTGCGCCCCGCAGGCGGTTACTTCTTCTCGCCGACCGTCCTCGACCACTGCCACCGCGCCATGAAGGTCGTCCGCGAGGAGACCTTCGGCCCGATCCTGACCGTCGAGGTCTTCCGCACCGAGGACGAGGCCGTGGCCCTGGCCAACGACACCGAGTACGGCCTCGCCGGCGCCGTGTGGACGAAGGACGCGGGCCGCGCCCGCCGCGTCGCCGGCCGGCTGCGGCACGGCACCGTGTGGATCAACGACTTCCACCCCTACCTGCCGCAGGCGGAATGGGGCGGATTCGGCAAGTCCGGCATCGGCCGCGAGCTGGGCCCGGCGGGTCTGGCCGAATACCGCGAGTCCAAGCACGTCTACCAGAACCTCGCGCCCGAGCCGGTGCGCTGGTTCGCCGGCTGAGCCAGCCTCATTCCGTAAGCGAAGAACCTTCCTGCCCCCGAGGAGTACCCCCATGCCCCCCGCAGTCCAGAAGATCACGGCCGATTACGTCGTCGTCGGCGGAGGCACCGCCGGCTCGGTCATCGCCTCCCGCCTCGCGGAGGACCCGCAGACCTCCGTCGTCGTCATCGAGGGCGGCCCGTCCGACATCGACCGCGAGGACGTACTGACGCTGCGCAAGTGGCTCGGCCTGCTCGGCGGCGAGCTGGACTACGAGTACACCACCACGGAACAGCCCCGCGGCAACTCGCACATCCTGCACAGCCGCGCCAAGGTCCTGGGCGGCTGCTCCTCCCACAACACCCTGATCTCCTTCAAGCCCCTGCCGTCCGACTGGGACGAGTGGGAGGCCGCGGGCGCCGCCGGCTGGGGCGCGAAGGCCATGGACCCCTACTTCGGCAAGCTCCGCAACAACATCGTGCGGGTCGCCAAGAAGGACCAGAACGCCATCGCCTCCGACTGGATCGAGGCCGTCAAGACCGCGCTCGGCGTACCGGAGGTCGTCGGTTTCAACGACGAGCCCTTCGACGAGGGCGTCGGCTTCTTCGACCTCTCGTACCACCCGGAGACCAACAAGCGCTCCTCCGCCTCCGTCGCCTACCTCCACCCCCACATGGAGGCCGGCGACCGGCCCAACCTCCGGCTGATGCTGGAGACCTGGGCGCACAAGCTGGAGCTGGAGGGCACCCGCGCCAAGGGCGTGCACGTCCGCACCAAGGACGGCGAGGAGATCTACGTCGAGGCCGGGCGCGAGGTGCTGGTGTGCGCCGGCGCCGTCGACACCCCCCGGCTGCTGATGCACTCGGGCATCGGCCCGAAGCGGGACCTCGAAGCGCTCGGCATACCCTGCGTGCTCGACCTGCCGGGCGTCGGCGAGAACCTCATCGACCACCCCGAGTCCGTCATCGTCTGGGAGACCGAGGGGCCCCTGCCGGGCAACTCCGCGATGGACTCCGACGCGGGCCTGTTCGTCAAGCGGGACCCGGAGCACCAGGGCCCCGACCTGATGTTCCACTTCTACCAGATCCCCTTCACGGACAACCCCGAGCGCCTGG
Source organism: Streptomyces sp. URMC 124 (assembly GCF_051386455.1). NCBI lineage: Bacteria > Bacillati > Actinomycetota > Actinomycetes > Kitasatosporales > Streptomycetaceae > Streptomyces > Streptomyces sp. URMC 124. The sequence continues at coordinate 15,651 of NZ_JBPQTS010000086.1, read as the reverse complement.
GCTACGAACGCCCCGAGCACGGCGTGTCCATGACCCCGAACATCCCCAAGTCGCGGGCCCGCGGCCGCCTCTACCTCACCTCGGCCGACCCCGAGGTCAAGCCGGCCCTCGACTTCCGCTACTTCGAGGACGCGGAGGACTACGACGGCCGCACCCTCGTCGACGGCATCAAGCTCGCCCGCAAGGTCGCCCGGGCCGAGCCCTTCAAGAAGTGGCTCAAGCGCGAGGTCTTCCCCGGCCCCGAGGTCACCGACGACGCGGAGATCAGCGAGCTCGTCCGCAAGGCCGCGCACACCGTCTACCACCCCGCCGGCACCTGCCGGATGGGCGCCGCCGACGACGCCCTCGCCGTCGTCGACCCCGAGCTGCGCATCCGCGGCCTGACGAACATCCGCATCGCGGACGCGTCCGTCTTCCCGACGATGCCCGCCGTGAACCCGATGATCGGAGTCCTGATGGTGGGAGAGAAGTGTGCGGAGATGCTTGTAGCAGGCCCCGGCACCGGGGGTGACCCCCGATGAACGGCAATGGCGATACTCCCGCCGTCTTCAGCGTCCGCAACCTGTGGAAGGTCTTCGGGCCCAAGGCCGACCGCGTCCCCGGCGGCGAACTGGCCGCCCTGTCCGCCGAGGAGCTGCGCGAGCAGGCCGGCTGCACCGTCGCCGTCCGCGACGTCTCCTTCGACGTCCGCCAGGGCGAGGTCTTCGTCGTCATGGGCCTCTCCGGCTCCGGTAAGTCCACGCTGGTGCGCTGCCTGACCCGGCTCATCGAGCCGACCTCCGGCACCATCGCCATCGACGGCGAGGACGTGTGCGGCATGGACAAGGGCGCCCTGCGCGAGCTGCGCCGCCACCGCGCCGCCATGGTCTTCCAGCACTTCGGGCTGCTCCCGCACCGCTCCGTCCTCGACAACGTCGCCTACGGGCTGGAGATCCAGGGCGTCGCCAAGCCCGAGCGCCGCGCCAAGGCCGCCGAGATGGTGGAGAAGGTCGGCCTCGCGGGCATGGAGGACCGCCGGCCCGGCCAGCTCTCCGGCGGCCAGCAGCAGCGCGTGGGCCTCGCCCGCGCCCTCGCCGCCGACCCCGAAGTCCTCCTCTTCGACGAGCCGTTCAGCGCCCTCGACCCGCTCATCCGCCGCGACATGCAGGAGGAGGTCGTCCGCCTGCACCGCGACGAGGGCCGCACCATGGTCTTCATCACCCACGACCTGTCCGAGGCGCTGCGCCTCGGCGACCGGATCGCCCTGATGCGCGACGGCCGCGTCGTGCAGTGCGGGACGCCGGAGGAGATCGTGGGCTCCCCGGCCGACGACTACGTCCGCGACTTCGTCCGGGACGTCCCCCGCGAGCAGGTCCTGACCGTCCGGCGCGCCATGCGGCCCGCCGCCGAGGGCGAAGCGGACGCGGGCGAGAGCCTCGCCCCCACGACGACCGTCGCCGAAGCGATCGAGACGGTCGCGCGCACCGGCACCCCGGCCCGCGTCGTCGACGGCGGCCGCTGCGTCGGCGTCGTCGACCACCGCAGCCTGCTGGGCGTGGTCGCCGGCCTGGACGCGGGCACCGCCGGCGAAAGGACGGCGGCATGACCGTACACACGGCTCCTCCGCAGATGAAGACGGCGCCGCCCGGCCGCGACGCCTCGGCACCGCACCCCGCGGCCCCCGCGCTGCGTGCCCTGTGGGCCCGCCCCGCGGCCCGCAAGCTGCTCGTCCTCGCCGCGGTCACGGCGGTCCTCGGCCCCGTGGCGGCGGCCCTCCACGGCAGCGGCACCTGGCCGTCCGCGCTCACCGTCGACCTGACCGGGCCCCTCACCGGGGCCAGCGACTGGATCATCGACAACCGCGACAGCCACTGGGCCTTCCTGTACTTCTTCGGGCACATCAGCGGCGCGATCATCGGCGCCGTCCACGCGGTCTACACCGTCCTGCTGGCCCTCGGCTGGGCCGGCGTGACGGCGGCCGCCGCGCTGATCGCCTGGCGCGTCGCCGGCGCCCGCGTCGCCGTGACCGCCCTCGCCTCGTTCGCCGCCTGCGGCCTGCTCGGCATGTGGGTGCCCACGATGCGCACCCTCGCCCTGATGATCGTGGCCGTGGCGGTGTCCGTCGCCGTGGGCGCGCTGATGGGCCTCGCGGCGGGCCTGTCGGACCGCACGTTCCGCGCGCTGCGGCCCGTCCTCGACACCATGCAGGCGCTGCCCGCCTTCGCGTACCTGCTGCCCGTCGTCCTCGTCTTCGGCATCGGCGTGGCGCCCGCCGTCCTCGCGACCGTCGTCTACGCCGCCCCGCCCATGGCCCGTCTCACGGCGCTCGGCCTGCGCTCCACCGACCAGGGCGTCCTGGAGGCCGTGGAGTCGCTCGGCGCGACCGGCCGCCAGCGGCTGCTGACCGCGCGCCTGCCGCTCGCCCGCCGCGAACTGCTCCTGGGCGTCAACCAGACCATCATGATGGCCCTTTCCATGGCCGTCATCGCCTCCGTCATCGGCGCGGACGGCCTGGGGGACCGCGTCTACCAGGCCCTGTCGACGGTGGACGTGGGCAGCGCGCTCGCCGCCGGCATCCCGATCGTCCTCCTGGCGATCGTCCTGGACCGCACGACGGCGGGCGCGGCCGCTCCTCGCCGGTTGTGGGCAGGCGTCCCGCAGGGCGGGACGGGTGGGCACAACCCGCAACGGACCCGCACCCGAACGCTGACCACGTGGGCCGTGGCCATCCTGGCTGTCTTGGGCCTGGGCCAGGTGTCCAGCCAGTCGTGGCCCGACACCTGGACGGTGGCGATCGCCGCCCCGGTGAACGATGCCAAGGACTGGATGGTCGACCACCTCTACACCGGCCTCCCCGGCATCGGCGGCACCGCCGACCTCGCCGCCCACTACACCGCCTGGGTCCTCGACCCCCTGCGCGACGGCCTCCAGGCCCTCCCCTGGTGGGGCGCCCTCCTCCTCGTGGCCGCCCTCGCCTGGCTCATCGGCACGTGGCGCACCGCTCTGACGGCGGTCGCCTCGCTGGCCGCGATCGGCGTGCTGGGCCGCTGGGAGCTGTCCATGGACACGCTGTCGCAGGTGGTGGCCGCGGTGGCCGTCACGCTCGTGCTCGGCTTCGCGATCGCCGTGCCCGCCGCGCGCAGCCCGCGCGTGGAGCGGCTGCTGCGGCCGGTCCTGGACGTCTTCCAGACCATGCCGCAGTTCGTGTACCTGATTCCCGTCGTGGCGCTGTTCGGCGTCGGCCGGGCCCCGGCGGCCGCGGCCGCGATCGTCTACGCGCTGCCCGCGGTGGTCCGCATCGCGAGCGAGGGCCTGCGCCGGGTGAACCCCGGCGCCATGGAGTCCGCCCGTTCGCTGGGCGCGACCGGCGGCCAGCAGCTGCGTCAGGTGCAGTTCCCGCTGGCCCGCCCGCAGCTGCTGCTCGCGGTCAACCAGGCCGTGGTGCTGGTGCTGTCCGTGGTCATCATCGGCGGTCTCGTCGGTGGCGGCGCGCTCGGCTACGAGGTCGTGTTCGGCCTCGCGCAGGGCGACCTGGCGACCGGCCTGACGGCGGGTGTGGCCATCGCGTGCCTGGGGCTGATGCTCGACCGGGTCACGCAGCCGACGAAGGGAGCGCGTGATGGCGCGTAGAACTCGCAGGACGGTGGTGGCCGCGGCCGCCCTGGCCGTCCTCGCCGCCGCCACGGCCACCGGCTGCGGCGCGGCGGACATGACCAAGCAGGCGTCTCCGTACGCCGCCGCGGCGGGTACGAAGACCGTCACGCTGTCCGTGCAGTCCTGGGTGGGCGCGCGCGCCAACACGGCCGTCGCCAAGTACCTGCTGGAGCACGAGCTGGGCTACCGCGTGGACACCGTGCAGGTGGACGAGGTGCCCGCGTGGGACGCCCTCAGCCAGGGCCGCGTCGACGCGATCATGGAGGACTGGGGTCACCCGGAGCAGGAGAAGCGGTACGTCGAGGACAAGAAGACCATCGCCTCCGGCGGTGACCTCGGCGTCACCGGCCACATCGGCTGGTGGGTGCCGAAGTACTTCGCGGACGCCCACCCCGACGTCCTGGACTGGCGCAACCTCAACAAGTACGCCTCGCAGCTGCGCTCTCCGGAGAGCGGCGGCAAGGGCCAGCTCCTGGACGGCTCGCCGTCGTACGTCACCAACGACAAGGCGCTCGTCGCGAACCTGGACCTGGACTACAAGGTCGTCTTCGCGGGCTCCGAGGCGGCGCAGATCACCCAGATCCAGCAGTCCGCCAAGGACAAGAAGCCCTTCCTCACCTACTGGTACGAGCCCCAGTGGCTCTTCAACGAGGTGCCGATGGTGGAGGTGAAGCTGCCCGCGTACACCCAGGAGTGCGCGGACAAGGGGGCGAAGGACCCGGCGACGGTGAACTGCGCCTACCCCACGACGAAGCTGCAGAAGTTCCTCAACGCGGACTTCTCCCGCAAGGGCGGTAAGGCGGCCCGCTTCCTGAAGAACTTCCAGTGGTCGAAGGACGACCAGAACGCCGTCTCCCAGATGATCGCCGAGGAGAAGCTCAGCGCGGACGAGGCCGCGAAGCGCTGGGTGGAGAAGAACCCGGAGGTCTGGAAGAAGTGGCTGCGGTGAGCAGTCCGTAAGCCGGCGGAAGAGCAAGCGGCCGAGCGGCGCCGTCCCCCCGTGGGACGGCGCCGCTCGCGCGTGCGGGAGGAAGGTCAGGCCGCGTACGCGCCCGGGGCCAGGCCCGTCGTCACGCCGATGCGGTTCCAGGCGTTGATGGTGACGATCATGGCGATCAGCTGGGCGAGCTCCTCCTGGGGGAAGTGCTTCGCCGCCCGCTCGTAGACCTCGTCGGAGACGCCGGAGGGCAGCAGGGTGACGGCCTCGGTCAGGGCGAGGGCCGCCTGCTCCTTCTCGGTGTAGAAGCCGGCCGCCTCCTGCCAGGCGTCGAGGAGGTAGATGCGCTCCTCGGTCTCGCCCAGGCGGCGGGCGTCCTTGGTGTGCATGTCCAGGCAGAAGGCGCAGTGGTTGAGCTGCGAGGCGCGGATCTTGACCAGCTCGACGAGGGAGGTCTCCAGGCCCTTCCGGGCGGCCCGCTCCAGGCTCAGCATCGCCTTCTGGACCTCGGGGGCGACCTCGTGGAGCAGCATGCGAGGGGCGTGGTGGTGGGTGGTGGTCTGTGCGGTCGCGTTCGTCATGGCTACGACACTAGGCCGGAGGCAGCCCACGGGTATGGTCCATTCTCATGGAGAAATCATGGGCCACTTCGGAGGCCGGCCCCAAGGGCGCCGGCGACGGCGCGGGCGTGGACTTCCATTTGGATCTGAGCGGGCCGGGCGGGGTGCGCGCCTGCCTCATCCGGGCCCTGCGCGAGGCCGTCCGCAGCGGCCGGCTCACGCCCGGCAGCCGGCTGCCCTCCTCCCGTACGCTCGCGGCCGACCTCGGCGTGGCCCGCAACACCGTGGCCGACGCGTACGGAGAGCTCGTCGCCGAAGGATGGTTGACGGCCCGTCAGGGATCGGGCACGCGGGTGGCCAGGCGGGCCGCGGCGCGCGCGCCCGAGCGCCGCACGCCGCCCGTGCGGACGCCGCCGCGCCCCGTCTACAACCTGCGCCCCGGCAGCGCCGACGTCTCCGCCTTCCCGCGCGCCGCGTGGCTCGCCGCGGCCCGCCGTGCGATGGCGGCCGCCCCGCACGACGCGTTCGGGCACTACGACGAGCGCGGCCGGATCGAGCTGCGCACGGCCCTCGCGGACTACCTGGCACGGGCCCGCGGCGTGCACGCGGACCCCGAGCGGATCGTGGTGTGCTCGGGCTTCACCCAGGGCCTGGGGCTGGTGAGCCGCGTGCTGCGCGAGCGCGGGACGCGGGAGATGGGGGTGGAGGAGTACGGGCTGTGGTTCCACCGGGAGGCGCTGGAGCGAGCCGGGCTGCGCTGTCTGCCGATGCCGCTGGACGGGCGGGGCGCGGACGTCGGCGTGCTGGAGGGCGGCAAGGCGGCCGTCCGGTCGGTGCTCATCACCCCGGCGCACCAGTTCCCCACCGGCGTGCCCCTGCACCCCGACCGGCGCGCCGCGGTCGTCGACTGGGCGGCCCGCAGCGGCGGGACGATCCTCGAGGACGACTACGACGGCGAGTTCCGCTACGACCGGCAGCCGGTGGGCTGTCTGCAGGGTCTCAGCCCGGAGCGCATCGTCTACTTCGGCACCGCGAGCAAGTCCCTCGCGCCGGGGCTGCGGCTCGCGTGGATGGTGCTGCCCGAGCACCTGGCCGGCGAGGTGCTGGCCCACAAGCGGGCGGGGGAGTGGAGCTCGGGCGCCCTGGAGCAGCTGACGCTCGCGGAATTCATCACGTCCGGCGCGTACGACCGTCACATCCGCGCGATGCGGCTGCGCTACCGGCGGCGGCGCGACCGGCTGGTCGAGGTCCTCGCCGAGCGCGCCCCGCACATCAAGGTCACCGGCATCGCGGCGGGCCTCCACGCCGTCCTCGAACTCCCGCCGGGCACGGAGCACCCCACCCTCCAGGCCGCGGCGTGGGAGGGTCTGGCCCTGGAGGGCCTCGCCCGCCTGCGCTGCACCCCGCCCTCCGAGCACGCCCCCAGCGGCCTCATCGTCGGCTACGGGACCCCGCCCGACCACGCCTTCCCGGGAGCCCTGGAGGCCCTGCTGAGGGTCCTGCCGCCGGCGGAGTGAGAGCCCCTTAGGGTGAGTGGCCGCATCGCACGCGAGTGCGAGCGCGGAACAACCGATGCGACACCAGGCGAAACGCCAGAAGCAGAACATGACGGGGGTCATCTGCATGACGGACAAGACGGGCGGGACGGTCAGGACGGGCAGGCCGGGCAGGACGCGGCGCAGGCTGCGCTCGTCCACGGTCATCCTCGGCGGGATGGGCGCGCTCGCCGCGGCCCTGACCTCCTGCGGATCCGAGCCGGACAAGCGCTGCGTCGACCCGAACAGCTACGACGCCGCGCGCGGCGGCTACCGGGTCGTCGACTCCAAGGCGTGCAAGAACAAGGGCAGCGGCAGCAGCAGCGGAAGCACCGGCAGCAGCAGCGGCGGCACGGCCGGCACCGGCCGCTGGTACTACGGCTCCGGCAAGTCCGGCGGCTACACCGACAGCGGCACCTTCAGCAAGAGCCAGGCCGTCGACCGGGGCGGCTTCGGCTGCTCGAACTCCGGCTCCGGCGGCGGCTGACCCGATGCGCCGCCACCGCACCGAGCCCCGCCCCGGCTGGCAGGCCACCGTCGAGGAGCAGGGCGTGATCTACCCCCTGACCCGCCTCCCGGACGGCACCCTGCGCCCGTACTGGGACGAGAGCGCGTACTACTCCTTCACCCTCGGCGAGGTCGAGGAACTGGAGGAGACCGTCGCGGAGCTGCACGAGATGTGCACGGCCGCGGCCGCGCACATCGTCGAGCACGACCGCTTCGCCGACCTCGGCCTCACCGACCCGGCGCTGACCGCGCTGATCGCCGAGTCCTGGCGCCGCCGCGACGAACTCCCCTCCGTCTACGGCCGCTTCGACCTGCGCCACGACGGCAGCGGCCCCGCCAAGCTGCTGGAGTACAACGCCGACACGCCCACCTCCCTGGTGGAGGCGGCGAGCGCCCAGTGGTTCTGGATGGAGGACCGCTTCCCCGGCCTCGACCAGTGGAACTCCCTGCACGAGCGCCTCGTCGACGCCTGGAAGCGGCAGGCTCCGCTGCTGCCGCCCGGCGCGCCGCTGTACTTCGCGCACTCGGCCGGCGACGAGCTGGGCGAGGACCTGATGACGGTCGCCTACCTGCGCGAGACCGCCGAGCAGGCCGGCCTGGACACCCGGGCGATCTCCATGGAGAACATCGGCTGGGACGCCCTCTCCGGCCGCTTCGTGGACGAGCGGTACGCCTTCATCCGCTCCTGCTTCAAGCTCTATCCGTGGGAGTGGCTGGCGACCGACCGCTTCGGCGCCCACGCCCTGGACACCCTCGACAACGGCGGCGGTACGGGATCCACGCTGTGGATCGAGCCCGCGTGGAAGATGCTGCTGTCCAACAAGGCGCTCCTGGCCGTCCTGTGGGAGCTCCACCCGGGGCACCCCAACCTCCTCCCCGCCTACCTCGACGGCCCGCGGGAGCTCGCCCGCGGCGGAGGCTGGGTCGCCAAGCCGCTGCTGGGCCGGGAAGGCGCGGGCATCACCGTCCACGAGGCGGGCACGGACCCGGCGCCGCGGGACGAGCCGTGCTGCTACCAGCAGCTGTGCCCGCTCCCGGACTTCGACGGCAACCGCACGGTCCTCGGCGCGTGGGTGGTCGACGGGGAGCCCGCGGGGCTGGGCATCAGGGAGTCGGCGGGGCTGATCACCGACGAGTACGCGCGGTTCGTCCCGCACGTGATCGACGGCTGAACGCCCGGCGACCGGCGGCCCGGGCGGTCAGAGCTCCGGCGTGGACAGGTGCAGCACCTCGTACCGCTCGCCGGCGTCCTCGCCGTCCCCGGGCGCCGGAGCGGCCTCCCGCCACAGCACGAAGCGCAGCAGCTGCCAGTGGTGCGGGTCGACGGCGAGCGCGGCCGTGTGCACGCCGTCGTGGTGGCGGGCGAGGTCGCGCAGGGCCTCGGTCTCCTCGGCGACCTTCTTGGTCAGCCCCTCGGCGGGCAGCTGCGTCAGCCGCCGGGTCGCCGCCCGCGGCACGGCGCCCCGCGCGGGCCCGGCCTCGGCGGCGATCCCCGTCCAGTGCCGTACGACAGGCCGCCCGAAGTCGCGGACGATGCCCTCGAACCCGCCCCCGCCGACGAGGAAGTGGCTCATCGCGGCGGTGTCGTTCCACAGGTAGAACGGCGCGTACTGGTTGACGGGCGAGCCGTCCACGCCGCGCTCGCGGATGACGTAGGCCTTCAGGGCCATGCCGGCGCGGTCGTCGAGGGCGTGGCCGCGGGTGGCGACCCGCTCGCGGATGATCCCCATGTCGTAGTCGGCGGGGAGGGTGATCTCGTACTGCTTGGCGTACATGGGGCGTTGCGCCTTTCGCGGGCTCAGACGATGACGGAGGGGCCGGCCGGGTAACAGGCGTCGGTGACGGGTTCGCCGCGCTCGGCCTCGGTGCCGTCCTCGGCGGCCGTCAGGACGGCCAGGTGGGTCATGGAGGTCGTGGGCCCGGCGCCGTGCCAGTGCCACTCGCCGGGGGCGATGTGCACCCGGTCGCCGGCCCGCACGACCTCGACCGGGCCGCCGCGGCGCTGCACCAGGCCGGTGCCGTCGGTGATGTGCAGGAACTGGCCGGCGGGGTGGCGGTGCCAGTGGGTGCGGCTGCCGGGCTCGAAGCGGACGTCGTCGATGCGCAGCCGCGAGGGGGCCTCCTCGGCCACGGCGATCGACGTGACGTGGACGGTGCCGGTGACCCACTCGGAGGAGGGCGTGGACGTGATCGCTTCGGTACGCGTGATCTGCATGGCTGTCTCCGGTCAGGGATCCGGTCGGGCCGGTCGGGAATCCGGTCAGGAAGCGGTGGTCTGGGCGGCGAGCAGCGCGAGCACCCCGTCGACGGCCTGCTCGAACGGCGCCGTCGAGCCGGCCGCGCGGGCCAGGACGTAGCCGCCCTGGAGGACGGCGACGATCGTCGCGGCGGTGGCCGCCGGGTCGAGCGCCGCGGACAGCTCGCCGCGCGCGACGCCCTCCGCGAGCACCTCGGTGAGCCGCCCCCGCAGCCACACGAACGTCTCGTCCACCGGCGCCCGCAGCGCTTCGTCGGCCATGACGTCCGGGTCCTGCGTCAGCCGCCCGACGGGGCACCCCTTGAGGACGTCGCGCTCGCGCCGCAGGTAGGCGGTGATCCGCTCCACGGCCGTGCCGGGCCCGCCGAGCTGCTGCTCGGCCTTGCCGCGCATCTCCTGCGCGGTCCGCCGGATCGCGGCCAGCGCGAGGTCGGGCTTGCCGCTGAAGTGGTGGTACATGCTGCCCTGCCCGGCTCCGGCGCGCTGCTGGATGGCCTTGGGGCTGGTGCCGACGTAACCGCGCTCCCACAGCAGCTCGCGGGTGCTCTCGATGAGGCGTTCCGAGGTTTCCGAGGTGCTCATGGGAGGAGTGTACATACCAGTAGGTACAAATGATCAAGGGGAAGGGCCATGGAGGGAAAGGGAGGGCCACGGAGGGAAAGGGAGGGGCCGGCCTTCACGCCGGTCCCTCCCTGCCCCCTCACCTCATCAGGAGCCCAGCACCGCCCGCAGCTGGTCCAGACCCCAGTCGAGGTCCTCCTTGCTGATCACCAGCGGCGGCGCGATCCGGATCGTGGACCCGTGCGTGTCCTTCACCAGCACCCGCCGCTCCATCAGGCGCTCCGAGATCTGCCGGCCCGTGCCGTGCGACGGGGCGATGTCCACGCCCGCCCACAGGCCGCGCCCGCGCACCGCCTCCACCGCGCCGGAGCCCACCAGCAGGCTCAGCTCCTGGTGGAGGTGCTCGCCCAGCTCCGTGGCCCGCTGCTGGAACTCGCCGGACTTCAGCATCGCGATGACCTCCAGCGCCACCGCGCAGGCCAGCGGGTTCCCGCCGAACGTCGAGCCGTGCTCGCCGGGCCGGTACACGCCGAGGACGTCCCGGGAGGCCACCACGGCCGACACCGGCACCACGCCGCCGCCCAGCGCCTTGCCCAGCACGTACATGTCGGGCACGACCTCCTCGTGGTCGCACGCGAACGTTCTGCCGGTGCGCCCCAGGCCGGACTGGATCTCGTCCGCGATGAACAGCACCCCGCGCTCGGCGGTCAGCCGCCGCACGCCCGGCAGGTAGCCGGCCGGCGGCACGAGCACGCCCGCCTCGCCCTGGATCGGCTCCAGCAGCACGGCGACCGTGTGGTCGTCCACGGCCTCCTCCAGGGCGGCCAGGTCGCCGTAGGGGACGATCTCGAAGCCCGGCGTGTAGGGGCCGTAGTCCGCCCGCGCCTCCTCGTCCGTCGAGAAGCTGATGATCGTGGTGGTGCGGCCGTGGAAGTTGTTCCCGGCCACGACGATCTTCGCCCGGCCGTCCGGCACGCCCTTGACCTTGTACCCCCACTTGCGGGCGGTCTTCACGGCCGTCTCGACCGCCTCCGCGCCCGTGTTCATGGGCAGCACCATGTCCTTGCCGCACAGGGCGGCGAGCTCGGTGCAGAACTCGGCGAAGCGGTCGTGGTGGAAGGCGCGCGACGTCAGCGTCACCCGATCGAGCTGCGCCTTCGCGGCGTTGATCAGACGCCGGTTGCCGTGGCCGAAGTTGAGCGCGGAGTACCCGGCGAGCATGTCGAGATAGCGCCGCCCCTCGACGTCCGTCATCCAGGCGCCCTCCGCGTACGCGACGACGACCGGCAACGGGTGGTAGTTGTGCGCGCTGTGGGACTCGGCGGCGGCGATGCTGCGTTCCGTGGAAGTCACCGTGTGCTCCGTTCGTGTACGGGCATGCGTGTGCGGGCATTGCTGTGCCCCCTGTTCCACCTTTCTACTACTCGCGGCCCCACCGTCGGACGGAGTCGGGCGCCGCACCTGAGAGAATGTGCGCATGGCCCTCGATCGACCGCGCGCTCTCTCCGGTATCCAGCCCACCGCAGGCTCGTTCCACCTGGGGAACTACCTCGGTGCCGTCCGCCAGTACGTGGCCCTGCAGGAGACCCACGACGCCTTCTACATGGTGGTCGACCTGCACGCGATCACCGTGCCGCAGGACCCGAAGGAGCTGCGGGCCAACACCCGCCTCGCCGCGGCCCAGCTGCTGGCCGCCGGCCTGGACCCCGAGCGCTGCACCCTCTTCGTGCAGAGCCACGTCCCCGAGCACGCCCAGCTCGGCTGGGTGATGAACTGCCTCACCGGCTTCGGCGAGGCCTCCCGGATGACGCAGTTCAAGGACAAGTCCGCCAAGCAGGGCGCCGGGGCCACCACGGTCGGCCTCTTCACGTACCCGATCCTCCAGGTCGCCGACATCCTCCTCTACCAGGCGAACGCCGTCCCGGTGGGCGAGGACCAGCGCCAGCACATCGAGCTCACGCGCGACCTGGCCGAGCGCTTCAACGGCCGCTTCGGCGACACCTTCACCCTCCCGGCGGCACACATCGTCCGCGAGACGGCGAAGATCTACGACCTGCAGGACCCCACGGCGAAGATGAGCAAGTCCACGGCGAACCCCAAGGGCCTGATCAACCTCCTCGACGAGCCCAAGGTCTCCGCCAAGAAGATCAAGAGCGCGGTCACCGACACCGACACGGTGATCCGCTTCGACCCGGAGAACAAGCCCGGCGTCAGCAATCTGCTCACCATCTACGCCACGCTCACCGGTACGGGAATGGCGGATCTGGAGCAGAAGTACGAGGGCAAGGGCTACGGTGCGCTCAAGACGGACCTCGCCGAGGTCATGGTGGAGTGGGTGACCCCGTTCCGCGCCCGCACGCAGGAATATCTCGACGACCCCGAGACGCTGGACTCCATCCTGGCGAAGGGCGCCGAGAAGGCCCGCGCGGTCGCGGCGGAGACGCTCGCCCAGGCGTACGACAAGGTGGGCTTCCTGCCCGCCAAGCACTGAGGGCGGCCGGGCCACCGGCAGCGCTCCGGGCACCTGGTCCCGGCCCGTACGGGACCAGGAGCTCTGGCACGGGGTGTGGCACAGCCGTCACACTGGCCACGGAGACATACAGGCGCACAGGAGGGAGAACGCAATGGGGACCGTAACGCTCGGCGTTTCGATCGCGGTCCCGGAGCCGTACGGCAGCTTCCTCCAGAAGCGCCGCGAGGGCTTCGGGGACCCGCACGCACACGGCATCCCCACCCACGTCACCCTCCTGCCGCCCACCGAGGTCGACACCTCGTCCCTGCCCGCCATCGAGGAGCACCTCGCCCGGGTGGCCGCCGAGGGCCGGCCGTTCCCCATGCGCCTGTCCGGCACCGGCACCTTCCGCCCCCTCTCGCCCGTCGTCTACGTCAACGTGGTCGAGGGCTCCGCCTCCTGCGCCTGGCTGCAGAAGCGCATCCGGGACGCCTCCGGGCCCGTCGCCCGCGAGCTGCAGTTCCCCTACCACCCGCACGTGACCATCGCCCACGGCATCGCCGAGGAGGCCATGGACCGCGCCTACGAGGAGCTCGCCGCCTTCCGGGCCGCCTGGACGATCGACGCCTTCGCCCTCTACGAGCAGGGCGAGGACGGCGTGTGGCGCCTGGAGCGCGAGTATCCGTTCGGGGAGGGGGAGGGGACGGCGCCGGCCGTCCCCCAGCAGACCGGCGTACGACCCCCCGCGCCTTCGCGTTAGCGCAGTTCGGCGCGGGCGTAACCGCCCGTCCGGGTGGTAGACGTACGCCATGGAATGGCTGACGCGGCTGCCCGTCATCGGGCCCCTGATCACCCGCCTCATGCGGACGCACGCGTGGCGGTCGTACGAGACCCTGGACCGGGTGAAGTGGACCAGGCTCGCCGCCGCGATCACCTTCGTCAGCTTCGTGGCCCTCTTCCCCCTGCTCACCGTGGGGGCCGCCGTCGGCGCGGCCCTGCTCAGCGAGGAGCAGATGCGCGACCTGGAGCGGCGGCTCGCCGAGCAGGTGCCCGGCATCTCCGGCCAGCTCGACCTCAGCAGCCTCGTCGACAACGCGGGCACGGTCGGGATCGTGGCCGGAGCGCTGCTCCTGTTCACCGGCGTCAGCTGGATCGGCTCGCTGCGGGAGTGCCTGCGCGCCGTCTGGGAGAAGGAGGAGAGCCCCGGCAACCCCGTCCTGCTGAGGCTCAAGGACGGCGCGGTGCTCCTCGGCCTCGGCGGCGTCGCCCTGCTCTCGCTGGGCTGCTCGGCCTTCGCGCAGGCCGCCGTGGACTGGGTGGCCGCCAGGACCGGTCTGGACGGCGTCGGCGGGCTGCTGACCGTGACCGGCTTCTGCATCGCCGTCCTCGCCGACTTCCTGCTGATGCTCTACGTGCTCTCCCGGCTGCCCGGCGTCCTGCCCCCCCGGCGGCGCCTCGTCGTCGGGGCGCTGCTCGGGGCGGTCGGCCTGGAGCTGCTGAAGCTGCTCCTCGGCGGCTATCTGCGCGGCGTCGCCGCCAAGAGCATGTACGGGGCCTTCGGCACGCCCGTCGCGCTGCTCCTGTGGATCAACTTCATGGCGAAGCTGGTGCTGTTCTGCGCGGCGTGGACGGCCACGCGGTCGGCGACGGAGCCGCCGACCGGCGAAGAGGGCAAGGGCTGAGGCCGGCTACCCCTTCGGGCGCGGCCAGCGGCGGTGCACCACGAACGCCCCGGCGGCCAGGGCCGCCAGCGCGCCGCCCGCGATGCCCACCGCCGTCCACATGCCGCCGGAGCCCGAGCCCGCCACCGAGGCCTGCGAGTGGTCCCCGCCGGACTTGCCGGCGCCGTCCTTGCCGCCCGCGGCGCCTCCCTTCGGGGGAACCAGCATGCCGACCGGCTTGACGTGCCCGGCCGCCTCGAAGCCCCAGTCCAGGAGCCGCGCGGTCTCCTTGTAGACCTCGTACTGCTCCTGGATCTCCGGGTTCATCACCGTCACCAGCAGCTTGCGCCCGTCGTGCTGGGCGACGCCCGTGAAGGTGTTGCCCGCGTTCGTGGTCGAGCCGTTCTTCACCCCGGCCATGCCCGGGTACGGCAGGCCCTTGGGCATGCCCTCGCCGGTCAGCAGCCGGTTCGTGTTGATGATGCCGAAGCTCTCGCGCGGCTTGCCCGGCTTCTCCTCGCCGGGGAACTGCGCCGACACCGTCGAGCAGTACTCCCGGAAGTCCGCCTTCTGCAGCCCCGAACGGGCGAACAGCGTCAGGTCGTACGCGCTGGAGACCTGCTCGTCCGCGTCGTAGCCGTCGGGGGTGACGACGTGGGTGTCCAGCGCCTGCAGGTCCTCGGCGTGCGCCTGCATGTCCTTCACCGTCTTCGGGATCCCGCCGTTCATGGACGCGAGGACGCGCACCGCGTCGTTGCCCGAGCGCAGGAACACGCCCAGCCACAGGTCGTGGACGCTGTACGACGAGCCCTCCTTGACGCCCACGGCGCTGCTGCCCGCCCCCATGCCCTCCAGGTCGGCGGGGGACACCCGGTGCGTCTTCGTCCGCGGCAGCTTCGGCAGCACCGTGTCGGCGAAGAGCATCTTCAGGGTCGAGGCCGGCGGCAGCTGCCAGTGCGCGTTGTTCGCGGCGAGGATCTCGCCCGACTCGGCGTCCGCCACGAGCCAGGAGCGCCCGCTGAGCTCCTTGGGCAGCTGCGGCGCGCCCGGGCCGAGCTGCACCTGCGGGCCCGGCCGGCCCAGCATCTCGCCGCCCACGGTGGACATCCGGGCGGGCGGCCTGCGGGGCGCGCCCCGGCCGATGCCCTTGCCGTCGTCCTCCACGGCGGTCGCGCCGCCGGGGCTGCGGACGCCCGAGGGGCTCGGGCTCACGCTCGGGCGGCTCGGGGTCGGCGAGGGCGTGGGTTCGGCGAGGGCGGGGGCGGCGGTCGTCAGCGGGACGATCAGGGAGGCGGCGGCCACGAGCGCGGCCCCGTGACGTCGTCGCGTCGCGGCGGCCCGCGTGGGGCGTGATGTCGTCGGCACGTCCGTGAAACTACCCCGCCACCTGGGGGTTCCAGTCGCCGCCTCACTGGCTCGGACGACGGCCGGGGACCCGATAGGACTAGTGCGCTGACCCGAACGCATACTGAAACCCATGCCGAGCACTACGTCCGACGCCGCCCCCGCCGCGTCCGGGGCCTCCGCGGCCCCCGCAGCCCCCGCGGC
>NZ_JBPQTS010000085.1:0-30576 GCF_051386455.1 Streptomyces sp. URMC 124 | reverse complement strand
CGGTGGTACGGGCCGGGGCGGCGCGGGGGCGGGCGCGGGCGGGCGCGGGGCCGCCGGGGTGACGGGGCGCGGGGCGGGCCCGCAGCCCAGGACGATGATGGCGGAGCCGGCAACGCCGCGGGCGCCGACCCGCAGGCAGCCGGGCCGGTGATCGATCTCCGCGGCGGCCTCGTCGCCGACGCCGACGCCGCCGGTCTCGACGCGGATGCGGCCGTGACGGGGAACGCCTCGCGGCGGGACGGCCGTGCCGCCGCGCCCGGCAACGCCGTTCGGACCGGGCTCGTCATCGATGGTGACGGAGCCCGGGCGGATGCGCGGGAGGCCGCGCAGGGCCTCGGCCGGCGGCCGGGGCGCGGGGTGCTCCCCGCCGGCCCGGACAGGCCCGCCGGGACCGGGGTCGTCCCCGGGGAAGGGCCCGGCCCCGGTCGTCGCCAGCACGGCCGCGAAGGCCACGATCCCCGCGCGCCCGGCGCGCACCCATCCGCTCACGGGGAGATCCTCGCGGCCGTCCGGCCCTCAACTGCCGCACCAGGGGGTCAATCCCATCGAAGGGGTGAAGAACTGTGAGTTTTGTGTGCGGGATTCACCCCGCAAGGAGGACGAACAGGCCACACGGCGACCTGCCGTAGGCCGCGCGTCCGCCCTGCCGCCGTTCCGGGCCGCCTCACAGGTCCGTGAAGTCACCGTGCCGGCCGGCTCCGGCGGCGAAGCGGGCGGCGCCCTCGACGGCCCCGGTCAGCGACTCGCTGCCGTACGCGAACTCGGCCGCCATCGCCCGCTCTTCGGCCAAGCCCTCCTGATCGAGCACGGAGGCGCGGTCCCCGCGCAGGCAGCCCTGGGGGAACCGGGCGATCTCCCCGGCCAGTTGCTCCGCGGCGGCGCGGGCCGTTCCGGTGGGGACCACGCGGTTCGCGAGCCCGATCGCGTACGCCTCGGCGGCGGGCACCGGGCGGCCCGTCAGCACCAGGTCCATCGCGCGGCTCGTTCCGATCAGCCGGGGCAGGCGGACGGTGCCGCCGTCGATCAGCGGGACGCCCCAGCGGCGGCAGAACACCCCGAAGACGGCGTCCTCCTCGGCCACCCGCAGGTCGCACCAGAGCGCCAGTTCCAGGCCTCCCGCGACCGCGTGCCCGCTGACCGCCGCGACGACGGGTTTGGACAACCGCAGCCGCGTGGGGCCCATCGGGCCGTCCCCGCCGGCCTCGACCCGGTTGCCGCGCTCGCCGCCGAAGGCCTTCAGGTCCGCCCCGGCGCAGAAGGTGCCGCCCTCGCCCCACAGCACCGCGACGAGGGCGCTCTCGTCCGCTTCGAACGCCCGGAAGGCGTCGGCCAGTGCGGCGGCGGTCGGCCCGTCCACGGCGTTGCGGGCCTCCGGGCGGGACAGCACGACGGTGGTGACCGGCCCGCGGCGCTCCGTACGCACCGGGGCGGCCGGGCCGGTCACAGCGCCTCTTTGAGCAGGGCGCGGTCCAGGACCGGGCCGAGGTCCGTGCCCGGCGGCAGGGTGCCGAAGGCGTTGCCCCAGTCGGCGCCCAGGCGGGAGGCGCAGAAGGCGTCCGCGACGGCGGGCGTGCTGTGGCGTACGAGCAGGCTGCCCTGCAGGACGAGCGTCAGCTGCTCGGCCAGGCGGCGGGCGAGGAGCTGGGCGCGGGCGGGGTCGGAGAGCTCGCCGAGGAGGTCGCGCAGGCGCGCGACGGCCGCGTCGAGCCGGGCGTCCGCGCCGGCCGCCTCGCCGACCTCCGCGAAGTAGGCGTCCAGGGCGGCCGGTTCCTTCGTCAGGGCCCGCAGGACGTCGAGCGCGGCGACGTTGCCCGAGCCCTCCCAGATGGACAGCAGCGGGGCCTCCCGGTACAGCCGCGGCATGCCGGACTCCTCGACGTAGCCGTTGCCGCCCAGGCACTCCAGCGCCTCCGCAGCGTGGGCGCTGCCGCGCTTGCAGACCCAGTACTTGCCGGCGGCGAGGGCGAGCCGGCGCAGGGCGGCCTCGGCGGCGTCGCCCGCCTCGGAGCGGTCGAGCGCGGCCGCGAGCCGCATCGCGAGCGCGGTGGCGGCCTCCGACTCCACGGCGAGGTCGGCCAGGACGTTGCGCATCAGGGGCTGGTCGATCAGGTCGGCGCCGAACGCCTTGCGGTGCGCGGCGTGGTGCAGGGCCTGACGGAGCCCGGCCCGCATGCCGGCCGCGGAGCCGATGACGCAGTCGAGCCGGGTCATGTTCACCATCTCGACGATCGTGCGCACGCCGCGCCCCGGCTCGCCGACCGGCCAGGCCACGGCCTGCTCGTACTCGATCTCGGCCGAGGCGTTGGAGCGGTTGCCGAGCTTGTCCTTGAGCCGCTGCAGGCGCAGGGCGTTGCGGGTGCCGTCGGGCAGTACGCGCGGCATGAGGAAGCAGGTCAGGCCCTCGGGGGCCTGGGCGAGGACGAGGAAGACGTCGCTCATGGGCGCGGAGGTGAACCACTTGTGACCGGTGATCACGTAGGTGCCGTCGCCCGCGGGCACGGCCGTGGTGGTGTTGGCGCGCACGTCGGAGCCGCCCTGCTTCTCCGTCATCGACATGCCGGCGATCAGGCCCTGCTTGCCGAGCGGGGGGCGCAGCCCGTAGTCGTACGTGCGGGAGGCCAGCAGCGGCTCGTAGGCGGCGGCCAGTGCGGGCTGGGCGCGCAGGGCCGGGACGGCGGCGTACGTCATCGAGACGGGGCAGCCGTGACCGGGCTCGGCCTGGGCCCATACGTAGAACTTCGCGGCGCGCACCAGGTGGGCGCCGGGGCGGGCCTCGGTCCAGGGGGCGGCGTGCTGGCCGCTCTCCACGGCGGCGGCCATCAGCCGGTGCCAGGACGGGTGGAACTCGACCTCGTCGACGCGGTGGCCGTAGCGGTCGTGCGTGCGCAGCACCGGGGGGTACGCCTCGGCCGTGCGAGCCCAGTCCTGCACCTCCTGCGATCCGGCCCGCGCACCGAGCTCGCGGACCCCGGCCTCCCCCCACGCGCCGCCGTCGCGGCGCAGCGCCTCCAGCAGGGCGGGGTCGTCGGCGGTGGTGTAGCCGGTCAGGGGCGGGGCCTGGTTGAACACGTCGTGCGTGGCGCTCATGGCGACCTCCGGGCGGGCCGTTCGGCAGGGCGTGGGACGTCGGGTGGTATTACAGTTTCATGATGCGTGATGAAGGACTGTAATGGATAGGGTGGGCCCGGACATGGACGACACCGTTGCTGCTTCTCCCGACGCTCTTGCCGACGTCCTTCCCGGCGTTCCCGCCGCGCCTGCCCTGCGGCCCCTGACCGCGCGCTCGGTCGTGCTCTCCACCCTCCTCGGGCACCACCCGCCCGCGCTCCCCGTGCGCGCCCTCGTGCGCGTGGGAGAGCTGTTCGGGACCGCGGAGGGAACGGTGCGCACGGCCCTGACCCGGATGGTCGCCGCCGGCGACCTGGAGCAGCACGACGGCACGTACCGGCTCACCGAGCGGCTCCTCGCCCGCCAGGCCCGGCAGGACGACAGCCGCGCGCCCCGCACCCGGCCGTGGGACGGCGGCTGGGAGATCGCCGTGGTCACCCCGGAACGCCGCAGCGCGTCCGACCGGGCGGCGCTGCGCCAGGCCATGGCCGCGCTCCGGCTCGGCGAGCTCCGCGAGGGCTGCTGGATGCGTCCCGCCAACCTCCTGCGGGAGCGGCCTGCGGTGGTCACCGCCCAGTGCACGCTGCTGGCGGGCGCGCCGGAGGGCGACCCGGCGCGGCTCGCGGCGGCCCTGTGGGACCTGGACGGCTGGGCCTCGCGCGCCCGCTTCCTGGACTCCGCGCTCCGCGAGGACCGCACGGCGGCCCTCGCGGAGCGCTTCACCGTCTCGGCCGCCGTCCTGCGGCACCTGCTGTCGGACCCGGTCCTGCCGGAGGAGCTGCTGCCGCAGGACTGGCCCGGGGCGCAACTGCGGCGCCGCTACGAGGCGTTCGACCGCGACTTCCGGGCCCTGCTGCGGCGCCGCATCGGCATCTGAGACGCGGCGCCGCCCGTAGCCTCGGTCCGGTCAGCCCCGCGGCAGCACCGCGGAGAGCACCTGCGGCAGCGGGTACCAGTCCGCGGTGGCGAAGCTCGCGTGGGCCTTGGCCATGAGGGCGAGGCGCTCGCGGGCCTGGGCCTCGGTGGGGCGGGTGCCGTCGATGACCGGGGCCACCTTGTGGGCGTCCGTCATGACGAGGAGGTAGTGCCGGTCGTCGTACCAGCCCGTGTCGATGCCGCCCGCCGTGTACGTGGCGGCGTCGCCGTCGAAGACGACGAACCAGGGGCGCAGGGAGGCGTCGGCGTAGCGGGTGCGGGGGTCGCCGGGGGCGGCGCCGTGGACGGCGGGGAAGGCGGCGGCCCGACGGAGCCGGCCGGCTGCCGCCAGGTCGCGCAGGTGCTGGGCGTACTCCCGGTCGGTCCACAGCCGGTCGACGGGGTTGCCCTCCTCCACGGTGCCGGGGATCAGCTCCACGAGGAACTTGCCGGCCATCGCGGAGCGCGCGGGCCAGCCGCCGGCCCGGGCGGCCTCCTCCAGGGTGGCGTGGCCGCCCGCGAGGTCGGCGGGGCGGTAGAGGGCGTCGCCGAGCTTCTCCGTGAACAGGGCGTCGAGTTCGGCGGGGCCGCGGCCGCTGTCGGCGTTGAAGCCGTCCTTCATCTCGACCTTGAGCAGGACGGGGCGGTGCCCGGGGTGGGCGTCGTGCCAGGCGCGGATGTCGGCGAGGCAGCCGGACAGCGGCTGGTTGCGGGCCCCGGTGCGCAGCTTCGCCGGAGACGTGGCGCCCTCGCAGTTGTTGACGTTGCGCAGGGGGCTGGAGTGCGAGACGCGGAAGGAGCGCCCGCCGAAGCCGTTGGTCCAGACGTCGAGTTCGAGCAGGGACGCGCCGGAGTCCAGGGCGTCCGCGAAGTAGGGGTACTTGGCGTCCTCGTAGGCGTTGTGGACGCCGACGGAGGTCGTCGCCGAGTACGCCGGGCCTTCGGCCGCCCCGGCCGGAGCGGACGCGACGGCCGTGACCGCCGTCAGTGCCGCGGTCACGGCCGTCGTCAGTGCCGTGCGTATCGCTCTTCTTCTCATGTCCCCCGCTGCTCTCGCTCAAGTGTGCTGATATGAACGGGCAGTAGGGTACGTCACCGGCGGGCGGGTCCCGGGCGGCCGCCGCGGGTCACGGCCCGTCGTACGGCGTGCGGGCCACCTCCGGCGTCTCCGTGTCGAGCGGGACGGACCCGGAGCGGACCAGGCCGAGCTGGACGCCCTGGCGGGGCAGGACCGCGTCGAGGAGCCAGTCGGCGGCGACGCGGATGCGGTTGCCGGGCATCGCCGCCAGGTGATAGCCGCGGGTGACGGCACTGGCCAGGGGGCCGGAGAGCGGGATGTGCAGCGGGTCGGCCGCGGCCTGGACGCCGCCTAGGTCGACGGTGAAGCCCAGGTCGCGGTGGCGGTAGGGGCGGCGCTCGCCGCGCCCGTAGGACGCGGCGATGTTGCGGGCGGCGGTCCGGCCCTGCCGCTGGGCGTGCTGGGCGGTCATCGGGGTGTACTCGCCGGGCCGGGCGAGGTCGGGCACGGCCGCGGCGTCGCCGCAGGCAAAGACCTCCGGGTGCCCGGGGACGGCCAGGTACTCGTCCACGCACAGCCGCCCCCGCTCGGTGGGCAGGCCGAGGCCGGCGACCAGCGGGTCCGGGCGGACCCCGACGCACCACACGAGGGAGCGCGTCGGGACGAACTCCCCGTCGTCCAGGTGCACGCCCTCGCGGGTGGCCTCCTTGACGGAGGTGCCCGTACGGATCTCCACGCCGCGGCGGCGCAGCACCCGGTCGGCGGTGCGCGAGAGGCGCTCGTCCAGCTCGGGCAGGACGCGCGGGGCGAGGTCCAGGAGCACCCAGCGGGGGCGGGCGCCGGCCTCGCGCAGGGCGCTGTTGCGGCGCACCAGCGAGTCGGTGAACAGCACGCCGTGGGCGGCCACTTCGGTGCCGGTGTACCCCGCTCCGACGACCACGAAGGTCAGCCGGGCGGTGCGCGCGTCCGCGTCGCGCGCGGCGGCCGCGAGCTCGGTCTGGCGCACGACGTGGTCGCGCAGGTAGAGGGCCTCGGGCAGGCCGCGGAAGCCGTGGGCGCGCTCGGCGACGCCGGGCACGGGCAGCAGCTTGTTGACGCTGCCCACGGTCAGCAGCAGCCGGTCGTACTCCAAGGTGCCCCGGTTGCCCTCGGGGTCGGCGTACCCGATGCTCCGGCCGTCGAGGTCGACGGTGTCGACCTGGCCGAGGACGAGCCGGACCCGCGGCAGGGTCCCGGTCAGCGACACCGACACCCTGCGCGGCTCGAGGACGCCGGCCGCGACCTCGGGGAGGAGGGGCAGGTAGAGGAAGTAGTCGTGGGGGTTGACGAGCACGATCTCGGCGGCGCCGCGCGCCGTGCGGGACAGCTCGCGGGCGGCCTGGTAGCCGGCGAATCCGGCTCCGACGACGACGATGCGGGCTCGGGTGCTCACTGACGGCTCCTGTGGTCCGGTCTGCCGGGCAAGGGGGCGGGTCGGGCAGGGGTACGGGTGCGGGATACGCATGCGGAGGAACGGCACTCCTCCGGTTAACCGGCCCGGCTGAGGTCCAAACGGAGGGCCGGTGCCGGGAACCGGACACATCTGCAAGTCGCCTATTCCGGTCGTATACAGAACTGCACGATTGTGCAGTGGTTCGTGGCGTGACGCTCCCGGGCGCGGCCCGCCGGGCAAGCACTGGACAGGCCCTTGGACGGGCACGGGACGAGCGAGGGGCCGGGAACACCGTGGTGAGCGACGAATACATCAGTTGGCGCAATCATTTCCTGCTGCTCCTCGACCGCATCCCGACGCCCATCGCGGTCTGCCGGCCGGACGGCGAGGTCACGGTCGCGAACCCCGCCATGGCCGCCGAGTGGGGCACCTCCCCGGTCCGCCTGCGCGGGCGGAACCTGCACGAGATGTTCCGGCCGCGGCTGCCGGGCCGGCTCGACCGGCACATCGAGGCGCTGCGGCTCGGCCGCCGGCCCCGCCACCCGATCGAGGTGCGCTGGCTGGCGGGCGCGGGAGGCGTCGAACGGGAGGGGGAGCTGCTCGTGGACCCCGTCGGGGACGGTTTCCCCCCGAGCCCGATGCTGCTGGCGGTGCTGCGGGTGCGGGCGGGCGACGCGATCCCGCGCCAGGCGGAACCGGCCGCCGAGGTGAGCGTGGTGGAGGGGCACATCCTGGCGCTGGCCGCCGCGGGGGCGACGACCGCGGCCATCGGCAAGGCCGTCGGGCTGACCGTCGACGGCGTCAACTACCACCTGACCCGGCTCACCCGCCGCTGGCGCGTGCCCAACCGCACGGCACTGGTGGCCAAGGCCTACGTCCTCGGCGTGCTCTCGACGCGGGAGTGGCCGCCCGCGCCCTCCCCTCAGCGCACCCGCGGCGGCGCGTGCCGCAGCACGCAGTCGCCGCACAGCCCGCCGGGCACCACCCGGTAGTACAGACAGCAGCTGTTGCGCACGAAGGACGGCGCGGAGCCCGGTGCGGCGCCCGCGGCGAGGGTGCCGGTGCCGTGCAGGAGCGGGTCGTCGAACACGGCGCGGGCCAGGTCCAGGGCGCGGGTCGCGTCCTGCGGACGGCCCCGGTCGTGGCACCAGGCGTGCAGCACGCGCAGGGAGCCCACGAGCGACGACGCGGCGTTCCCCCACAGCAGGCGCCCGGAGACGGGGACGACCGCGCGCGTGAGGGCGTGCAGCTCCGTCAGCGGTCCGTGCAGGACGTGCGCGCGGATCACCGCGGCGGGGCCGCCGGCGGCGGCGGGCAGGGCCGCGGGGCCGGGCAGCCACAGGTCGTCCGGCGCCGTACGGGCCGGGTGCCAGCGCAGGCCGTGGCCGAGGTCGGGCACCTCGCCGGCGAGCACGGCCGAGCCCAGGGCGACGGACAGCAGCCGCCCGGCGATGCCCTGGTAGGCGATGGACGCGGCCACGCGCCGGTCCTTGGTGCCCAGGCGCCCGGCGACGGTCTCCACCCGGGCGCGCACGGCCTCCTCACCGAGCGGCAGGTACTCCCGGTACTCCTGATACTCCTCATGCACGCGCTGGTCGGCCGGTCCTGCGAGCGCCGGTCCGGGCGCCCCGGGCGCCGCTTCGGTCCGTAGGGCGAAGAACGGTCCTACGGATGCGGGTCCGGTCAGGCGCATGGGGGAAGCGGTTCCGTTCGGTCGGCTGAAAGCGCCGCCCACCGTACACGGGGCACGGCCAGGAGGGCCACGGTACCGGGGTTCCCCGGGTTCCTCGCGGCCCCTCGGGTGCCGCGGGGTCCACGCGTTCCGCCGGAGGCGGGGATCGCCCCGTCTGGCGCGCGGGGCATCATGACAGCACGTCATGCACTCGCTAGCCTCGGCGCTGACAACGATGTCGGCATCCTACGTGGCGTCACCCGAGGGGCGTGGACGATGAGATGGACCGGACACCTGCGCTCGCGCACCGGCGCGACCGCACTCGCTCTCGCGGCGGTACTGGGCGGGCTCTCGCTCACGGCCCCGCAGCCGGCCGCGCCGGCCGCCCCGGCGGACGGCCTGACCGGCCTGGTCAACACGTTCATCGGCACCCAGAACGAGGGCAACACCTTCCCCGGAGCCGCCGTGCCGTTCGGCATGGTGCAGCTCTCCCCCGACACCGGCCACAGCACGGGCTACGACTACAAGCACGACCACATCCGCGGCTTCAGCACCGTGCACCTGTCCGGCGTGGGCTGCCGCCTCGGCGGTGACCTTCCCGTGCTGCCCACCACGGGCGACGTCACGCGCACCGACAACGCCCGCTACGCCGCCGCCTTCAGCCACCGCGACGAGAGCTCCCGCCCCGGCTACTACCGGGTGGGGCTGTCCTCGTACGGCGGCATCACCGCCGAGCTGACCGCGGGCCGCCGCACCGGCCACCAGCGCTACACCTTCCCGGCCACCGGCAAGGCCAACGTGCTGCTGAACACCGGGCAGTCGCTGCACCGCACCGTCTCCACCACCGTCGAGGTCCTCGACTCCCGCACCGTCCGCTCGCGCATCACCGGCCGCGGCTTCTGCCAGGACACCCGCCCGTACACGGTGTACACGATCACCCGCTTCGACCGGCCCTTCACCGCGTTCGGCACCTGGAACGGCGACCAGGTCTCCGAAGGCACCCGCAGCTCCACCTCCACCGGCCGCAACGGCGCCTGGGTGCGCTTCGACACCACCGGCGACCGCACGGTGGAGGCCACCACCGCCATCAGCTACGTCGACGCCGACGGCGCCGCGGGCAACCTGCGCGCGGAGGACGACGGCTTCGACCGCGCGGCCCGGGCCGCGCGCGAGGCGTGGGAGCGGCGCCTGGACGACGTCCGCGTGCAGGGCGGCCCGGCGGCGCTGCGCCGCACCTTCTACTCCTCGCTGTACCGCGCCTTCCTCGCCCCCACCATCGGCAGCGACGCCGACGGCCGCTACACCGGCTGGGACGGAAGGGCCCACCGCGCCCGCGGCTTCACCTACTACCAGAACTGGTCGCTGTGGGACACCTACCGCACCCAGGCGCAGCTGCTCGCGCTGCTCGCGCCGGACGAGTCGCGGGACATGGCGCTGTCGGTGCTGCAGGTCGAGGCGGACGGCGGCTGGCTGCCCAAGTGGGGCTACGGCACGGTCGAGACGAACATCATGACCGGTGACCCGGTCACCCCCTTCCTCACCAACGCCTACCAGCACGGGCTGCTCAAGGGCCACGAGGAGGAGGCCTACCGGGCTCTGAAGAGGAACGCCGACGGCGTGCCGCCCAAGGACTCCCCGTACGTGGGCCGTGACGGCAACGACCGCTACATCCGCGACGGTTACGTGCCCTGCGTGCCCGGCCGGCCCAAGGAGAAGCCGGGCGACTCCGACGTCCACCAGGGCGGTTCGGCCACGCTGGAGTACGCGCTGGCCGACGGGATGCTCGCGAAGATGGCCCGCTCCCTGGGCCACCACGCCGACGCCGAGCGCTACGCGGCCCGCTCCCGGAACTACCGCAACGTCTACGACCCCGCCACGGGCTTCTTCCGGGCCCGCGGCGCCGACGGCGCGTTCATGGGCCCCGCCGACCCGGCGAAGAGCGTCTGCTTCCACGAGGGCACCGCCTGGCAGTACCAGTGGCTGGTGCCGCAGGACCTGCCGGGGATGATCGACCTGATCGGCGGCAAGGCGGCCGCCAACACCCGCCTCGACTCCTTCTTCGCCTACGACCGGCTGCTGAAGGACCCCGCGCGCACCGCCCGCGAGGTGTGGGTCCACGGCCCGTACGACTACTACAACGCCGACAAGTACAACCCGCAGAACGAGCCCGACCTCATCGCCCCGTACACGTACCTGTCGACCGGCCAACCCTGGAAGACGACGGACGTCGTGCACGCCGCGCTCACCCTCTTCACCGACGCGCCGACCGGGATGACCGGCAACGACGACCTCGGCACCATGTCGGCGTGGATGGTGCTCTCCGCCATCGGCGTCTTCCCCGTCCAGCCGGGCGCGGACGTGTGGGGGCTCAGCACCCCGGTGTTCGACCGGGTGGACCTGGACCTCGGCGGGGAGCGGTTCACCGTGACCGCCCCGGGCACCTCCGAGCGACAGCGCTACGTGCAGTCGGTGCGCTTCGACGGCGACCGGTACGAGCGCACGTACCTGACGTCGCGGCAGATCACCGGGGGCGGGAAGCTGGACTTCACCGTCGGCGCGTCCCCCTCCGGCTGGGGCACCCACCCCCGGGCGGTGGCGCCCGCCATCGGCTGAACCCGGCCCGCCGGCGCGGGGCGGCGCCTTCCGTCACCGCCCCCGCCGGGCCATGATGACCGCGATGATCCGCCGTCAGCGCCGACGAGAGGACATGACATGGCCGGGCTCCGGACGGGACATGGCGTGCTGCGCCGCAAACCGATCGAGACGATCGAGGAGGCGGAGGAGACCGAGGCGCACGGCGAGCACCTGACCCGGACCCTGGGCCTGTGGCAGCTCACGGCGATCGGCGTCGGCGGCATCATCGGCGCGGGCATCTTCAGCCTCGCGGGCACCATCGCCAACGGCGTCGCCGGCCCGGCCGTGCTCGTCTCCTTCCTCATCGCGGGCGTCGCGAGCGCGGCCGCGGCCTTCTCGTACGCCGAGTTCGCGGGCCTGATCCCGCGGGCCGGCTCCGCCTACACCTACGGCTACGCGGTGCTCGGCGAGATCGGCGGCTGGTTCATCGGCTGGGACCTGCTGCTGGAGTACACGGCGATCGTCGCGGTGGTCGCCATCGGCATCTCCGGGTACATCAACTTCCTCCTCGGGGAGATGAACGCCGAGCTGCCCGCCTGGATGCTGGGCGCGCCGGGGACGGGCGCGGGGCACCGGGTCGACCTCTTCGCGGCGGTGCTGTGCCTGCTGATCGCCTGGCTGCTGACCCTGGGCATCAAGAACGCGGCCCGGTTCGAGACCGTGGTCGTCGGCCTGAAGATCCTCGTCGTGCTGCTGGTGGTCGTCGTGGGCTTCTTCCACGTCAAGAGCAGCAACTACACGCCCTTCTTCCCCTTCGGGGTCAGCGGGGCCTTCACCGGCGCGGCCACGGTCTTCTTCGCGGTCTTCGGCTACGACGCGATGTCGACGGCCGCCGAGGAGTCCAAGGACGCCCAGCGCCACATGCCGAAGGCGATCCTGTACTCGCTGGCGGTCTCGATGGTGCTGTACGTGCTGGCCTGCCTGGTGCTGACCGGCATGCAGAACTACAAGGACATCGACAAGGCCAGCGGCTTCTCCACCGCCTTCAAGTCCGTCGGGCTCGGCGGCATCGCGGACGTCATCGCGGTCGGCGCGATCATCGGCATCCTCACCGTCATGTTCACCTTCATGCTCGGCGTGACCCGCGTGTGGTTCGCGATGAGCCGCGACGGGCTGCTGCCGAAGTGGTTCGCCAAGACGCACCCGACCCGGCACGTGCCCACGCGCGTGACCTGGATCGTGGGCGTGGCGTCGGCGGCCATCGCGGGCCTGGTGCCCATCGGGGAGGCCGCGGAGCTCACGAACATCGGCATCCTGCTGGCCTTCGCGGTGGTGTGCACGGCCGTGATCGTGCTGCGCTACAAGCGGCCGGAGCTGCCGCGCTCGTTCCGCTGCCCGTGGGTGCCGGTGGTGCCCGGGATCGGGGTCGCCGCGTCGATCTGGCTGATCACCTACCTGGCGTGGCAGACGTGGCTGCGGTTCGCCGTATGGTTCGCGGTGGGGCTGGTGGTGTACTTCGCGTACTCCTACAAGCACTCGGAGCTCGCCCACGCCGACGCCCGGGGCATCCCGCGGGACTGAGCGCCCGGCTCACTTCAGCAGGCGGGACAGCCTGCGGTCGGCCAGCGGCTTGCCGCCCGTCTGGCACGTGGGGCAGTACTGCAGCGAGGAGTCGCTGAAGGACACCTCGCGGACGGTGTCGCCGCACACGGGGCACGGCTGCCCGGTGCGGCCGTGCACCCGCAGGCCGCTCTTCTTCTCCGCCTTCAGCTCGGCCGCGGCGTGCCCGCGCGCCCGCTCCACCGCCTCCTGCAGCACCGTGCGCAAGGCCCCGTACAAGGCGGCCGTCTCGTCCTCCGTCAGGCTCGCGGCGAGCTTGAACGGGGACATGCGGGCCGCGTGCAGGATCTCGTCCGAGTAGGCGTTGCCGATGCCCGCGACGACGCTCTGGTCACGCAGGACGCCCTTGATCTGCCGCCGCTCGTCGCGCAGCAGGCCCGCGAAGGCGTCGGCGGTGAAGTCCGGGGCGAGGGGGTCGGGGCCGAGCCGGGCGACGCCCGGCACCTCGCCGGCGTCGCGCACGCAGTAGGCCGCGAGCCGCTTCTGCGTGCCCGCCTCGGTGACGTCGAACCCGCTGCCGTCCGTCAGTCGCACGCGCAGCGCGAGCGGCCCCTTGCCGGGGCGCGGGGGTGCCTCCGGCAGGGCCTCCTGCCAGCGCAGCCAGCCGGCGCGGGCCAGGTGGAGGACGAGGTGCGGTCCGTCGGCGCCGGCAGTGGCGAGGTCGAGGAACTTGCCGTACCGGCGCACGCCGCTGACCTCGCGCCCTTCCAGGGCGGTCAGCGGCGGATCATAGGTCTTGAGCACGCTCACGGCCACGGGCAGCACGCGCTCGACCGTACGCCCGACGAGACACCCGCCCAAAAACCCGGCCAGCGCCTCCACCTCCGGCAACTCCGGCATACCCCCAGTCTCCCGCAGCCCCGCGCCCGGGCAAGCGGGGGCACGATGGGGCCGCCCACCAAGGCGCCCGGCCCCGGGCTCGAACGGCCGGTCGACCGGGCCGGGGCCCGGCACCTCCCTCCGCCACGGCGGCGATCAGCCGATACGGCGCGGTCCGGCGGTGCCGGGAACGCCTCGGTCGTCGCCCGGGCAGCAACGGAAGCCGCTGCACAGCAGATCCTCCGCCGCAACGGCGAACAGCCCATACAGCGCACTCCGACGGTACCGGGAACGCCTCGGCCATCACCGGGCAGCAACGGAAACCGCTGCACAGCAGATCCTCCGCCGGGACGGCGATCAGCCCGTACGGCGCACCCCGGCGGTGCCGGGAGCCCCTCGGCCGTCACCCGGCTAGGAACAGAAGCCGCGCACAGCAGACCCCCCGCCGCAACGGCGAGCAGCCCATACGGCGCGGTCCGGCGGTGCCGGGAACGCCTCGGTCGTCGCTCGTGGCAACGGCGATGCGTCGATCGGCGCACCCCCTGCCTGCCGAGGCAGGCACGGCACCGCCGGAATGCGCCGGCGCGGCAGTGCGCCGTCGTGGCGGAGAAAGGCTCCGGCCGGGGCGTCGGTCAGTCGGCGGGGGTGTGCCAGTCGACGCGGTAGGACGTCAGCCAGTCGTCGGCGCCGTCGGGCGGTGCGGGCGTGCGTGGTCGTTCCGGTGGGGTGGCGATGCGGCCCGCCATGGCGGCGCTGAGGGCCACCACGCGCTCCACGCGCTCGCGCCGCAGGCGTTCGTACGCGGCGAAGGCCCGCCGCGGGTCCGGCAGGTCGCGCAGGCAGCGGGCGAGGGTGACGCTGTCCTCGATGGCCATCGAGGCTCCCTGGGCGGCGTTGGGCGCGGTGGCGTGGACGGCGTCGCCGACGAGGACGGCGCGGTCGCCGTGCCAGACGGGGAGGGTGGGGATGTCGTAGGCGTTCACGCCGACGACGGCGTCGCCGGTGGCGGCGACGAGGTCGCTCACGGGGGTGCGGTCGCCGGCGAACGCGTCCAGGACGCGCTGCCGCCAGCCGCCGGGCGTGATCGCGGCCAGCACCGACCGCGGCTGTTCGGGCGCGGGAATGTTGGCGAACCAGTACGTGGTGCCGTCCGGCGCGCTCGTGCAGCCGAAGAAGGCGCGCTGCCCGTAGACCATCCGGTAGGTGCGCTCCGGGACGACGCCGTGCCCGGCCACGCGCGTGCGGCCGCAGACCGTGAGCTGCCCGGTGTGCCGGGGCGGGGGCGCCGCGGGGTCGAGGAGGGTGCGGGTGCGGGAGTGGATGCCGTCGGCGCCGATGAGGACGTCGCCCTCGGCGCGGGTGCCGTCCGCAAAGTGCGCCACGACGCCGCCGGGGCCGGACGTGGCGTCCACGAGCCGCTTGCCGTACGCGACGCGCACGCCCCGGCGGACGGCTTCGTCGCGCAGGGCCCGGTAGAGCGCGGCGCGCTGCAGGGTGCGCGGGCTCAGCCCGTCGTCCCCGGCACCGGTCAGGGGCCGGGCGCCGAGCCGGTCCCCGCCGGGGCCGAGGAACTCGACGGTGTCGGCGGGGAAGGAGCAGGCGAGCACGGGCTCGTCGGCGCCGACGGCGCGCAGTGCCGCCAGGCCGTTGGCGAAGAGGACGAGGAACGCCCCGAGGTGGTCCGCGCCGGTCGGATGGGCTTCGTGGACGGTCGCTTCGATGCCGGCGCGCCGCAGCGCCATCGCGGTGACGGGCCCGGCGATGCCGCCGCCGATGACCAGGGCGTGGGTCATGGTCCGAGCGTAGCCGGGGAGGGGGGCGGTGCGTCCAGAGTGCGTCGGCGCGTGCGCTCCGGGCGCGGGGGTCAGTCGGCGTCGCCCCCGCCCAGGGCCTCCTTCAGGTAGCGCCCCGTCACGCTTGCGGCGGCCCGGGCCACTTCCCGTGGCGTCCCGGCCGCCACCACGCGGCCGCCCTCCGCGCCGCCGCCGGGCCCGAGGTCGAGGACGTGGTCCGCGCCCGCCGCCACCGTCATGTCGTGTTCGACCACGATGACGGTGTTGCCGGCGTCGACCAGGTCGTGCAGCCGGCGCATGAGCAGTTCGGTGTCGGCGGGGTGCAGTCCGGTGGTCGGCTCGTCGAGGACGTAGAGGGTGTGCCCGCGGTGGGTGCGCTGGAGTTCGGTGGCGAGCTTGATGCGCTGGGCCTCGCCGCCGGAGAGCTCGGTGGCGGGCTGCCCGAGGCGCAGGTAGCCCAGGCCGACGTCCTGGAGGGTGCGCAGGCCGCGCCGGGCGGCGGGCACGTCGGTGAGGAAGTCCGCGGCGGCGTCGACGGTCATGCCGAGGACTTCGGCGATGTGGGCGCCGCGGTAGGTGATGTCCAGGGTCTCGGGGTTGTAGCGCGCTCCCCCGCACGCGGCGCAGGGGGCGTACGAGCCGGGCAGGAAGAGCAGTTCGACGGCGATGAAGCCCTCGCCCTGGCAGGTGTCGCAGCGCCCGGCGGTGACGTTGAAGGAGAACCGGCTCGCGGTGTAGCCGCGTTCGCGGGCGCCGTCCGTCGCGGCGAAGACCTTGCGCACGGCGTCGAACAGGCCCGTGTACGTGGCGAGGTTGGAGCGCGGGGTGCGGCCGATGGGCTTCTGGTCGACGCGCACCAGGCGGTC
Source organism: Streptomyces sp. URMC 124 (assembly GCF_051386455.1). Taxonomy (NCBI): domain Bacteria; kingdom Bacillati; phylum Actinomycetota; class Actinomycetes; order Kitasatosporales; family Streptomycetaceae; genus Streptomyces; species Streptomyces sp. URMC 124. The sequence continues at coordinate 14,759 of NZ_JBPQTS010000085.1, read as the reverse complement.
GACGGCGGCCAGGCCCTCGGCCGTGAACCCGCTGCCGTGCCCTTCGGCGGCGCGGCCTTCCAGGTGGGCGGCGACGGTGCCGGCGAGCACCTGCCCGACGAGCGTGGACTTGCCGGAGCCGGAGACGCCCGTGACGGTGGTGAAGACGCCGAGGGGGAACTCGGCGTCGAGCCCGCGCAGATTGTGGCGGGTGACGCCGCGCAGGCGCAGCGCGCCGGTGGGCTCGCGGGGCGTGCGGGGCGCGGGGGCCCCTTCGGGGAAGACGAAGCGGCGGGTCGCGGATTCCGCCACGTCGGCGAGGCCCGCCACGGGTCCGCTGTAGAGGATCCGCCCGCCGTGCTCGCCGGCTCCCGGGCCGACCTCCACGATCCAGTCGGCGCGGCGCACGACGTCCATCTGGTGCTCCACGACGAACAGGGAGTTGCCCGCGGCCTTGAGCCGGTCGAGGACGGTCAGCAGGGCGGCGCTGTCGGCGGGATGCAGGCCCGCGGAGGGCTCGTCCAGCACGTACACGACGCCGAAGAGGCCCGAGCGCAGCTGGGTGGCGAGCCGCAGCCGCTGCAGTTCGCCGGAGGAGAGGGTGGGGGTGGGCCGGTCCGTGGCGAGGTAGCCGAGGCCGAGCTCGGTGAGGACCTCGATGCGGGCGACGAGGTCCTGCGCGAGGGTCGCGGCGACGCCGTCGCCCGCGGCGGCGGGCCGGAGCGTCGCGGCGAGCGCGGACAGCGGCAGGGCGGCGAGCGCGGCGATGTCCTGCCCGGCGAAGGTGACGGCCAGGGCCTCGGGGCGCAGCCTCCTGCCGTGGCAGACCGGGCAGGCGGCGCTGACCAGGTGCCGCTCGGCGCGGGCGCGCAGCGCGGCGCTCTTGGAGTCGGCGACGGTGTGCAGGACGTAGCGGCGGGCGCTCATGTAGGTGCCCTGGTAGGGGCGCTGGATGCGCTCGGCGTCGCGGACGGGGTGGACGGTGACGACCGGCTGCTCGTCGGTGAACAGGATCCAGTCGCGGTCCTTCTGCGGGAGCTCGCGCCAGGGCCGGTCGACGTCGTGCCCGAGCGCGTCGAGGATGTCCCGGAGGTTTTTTCCTTGCCACGCGCCGGGCCAGGCGGCGATGGCGCCCTCCCGGATCGACAGGGAGGGGTCGGGGACGAGCGACTCCTCGGTCACCCGGTGCACGCGGCCGAGGCCGTGGCACTCCGGGCAGGCGCCCGCGGCGGTGTTGGGCGAGAAGGCGTCGGAGTCGAGCCGCTCAGCGCCTTCGGGGTAGTCGCCGGCGCGGGAGAACAGCATGCGCAGGGAGTTCGACAGGGTGGTGACCGTGCCGACGGACGAGCGCGAGGTGGGGGCGGAGCGGCGCTGCTCCAGCGCGACGGCGGGCGGAAGCCCGGTGATCTCCTCGACCTTGGGCGCGCCGACCTGGTGGATCAGCCTGCGGGCGTACGGGGCGACGGACTCGAAGTAGCGCCGCTGGGCCTCGGCGTAGACGGTGCCGAAGGCGAGGCTGCTCTTGCCGGAGCCGGAGACGCCGGCGAAGACCACGAGGGAGTCGCGGGGGATGTCGGCGTCGACGACCTTGAGGTTGTGCTCGCGGGCACCGCGGACGCGGACGTAGGGGTCGTGCATGCGCGCGATTCTATGGGCCGGGTCCGTCCCGGCCCGGTGCCCCGGCCGACGGGGACGCAGCCCGCTCGTGCACCCGCCCCGCCTCCACCACGACGGTCCGCCCCGCCGCGGCGGCCGTCGCCGCGTCATGGGTGATGAGCACCACGCCCGGGCCGCCGGGCTCGCGCGCCAGTGCCGTGAGCAGGCCGAGGATCCCCCGCCGGGTGTCCGCGTCCAGCCCGGACGTGACCTCGTCGCAGATCAGGACCCGGGGCCGGGCCAGCAGGGCCCGGGCCAGGGCCGCCCGCTGGAGCTCGCCGCCGGAGAGTTCGCCGGGGCGCCGCCGGGCGTGGTCCGCGCCGAGACCCGTGCGGCCGAGCAGCTCCCGGGCCTCCTCCTCGGCCTCCGCCCGGCCGAGGCCGCGCAACCGGACGGCCGTACGGGCGACCTGGCCGAGTACGGGGCGGTGTTCGTCGAAGGCGGCGCGCGCGTCCTGGAAGACGTACTGCACCGCCGCCAGCTCGTCCCTGCCGCGCCGGCGCAGGCTGCGCGGCAGGGCGACCCCGTCGAGGGTGACCACGCCGTCGTGGGCGGGGTGCAGCCCGGCGAGGCAGCGGCCCAGGGTGGTCTTGCCGCTGCCGGACGGCCCGACGACCGCGACGCACTCGCCGGGGCGGACCGTGAAGGAGACGTCGCGCAGGACCGCGGGAGCGCCGGGGTGGCGGGCGGTCAGGGAGCGGGCTTCGAGGACGGCAGGCCCGTGCCCGCCGGACGCCCCTGCGCCCACGCTTGCCGCCTCCGCCTCCGTCTCCGTTTCTGTTTCTGTTTCTGTTTCTGTTTCTGTTTCTGTTTCTGTCTCCGACCAGATCTGCCCCGGCGTGCCCCGGTCCACCACCTTTCCGTCGCGCATCACGAGCACCTCGTCCGCGAGGGCGCGGACCACGTCCAGGTCGTGGCTGAGGAGGATCACGGCGACGCCCCGGCGGGCCACGGCCGCCAGCTGTGCGGCCACGCGTTCCTTCGTCCGCGGGTCCTGGCCGGTCGTCGGCTCGTCGGCCACCACGACGCGGGCGCCGAGCAGCAGTGCCTGGGCGAGGACGACGCGCTGCTGCTGCCCGCCCGACAGCTGGTGCGGGTAGCGGGCGAGCACCTCGTCCGGGTCGGGCAGCTGCGCGGCCCGCAAGGCGTCGCGGACGCGCGCGCCTGCCGCCTCGCGCCGGGCTCCGCGGGGCAGTTCGCGCACGTGGCGGCGGGCGATGTCGTACAGGAGGGCGCTCACCTTGCGCGCCGGGTTGAGAGCGGACGCGGGGTGCTGCGGGACGTAGCCGGTGAGCCCCGCCGCCCCGCGCACCTCGCCCGTCACGTACGCGCCCGGCGGGTACTCGCCCAGCAGCGCGAGGCCCGTGGTCGTCTTTCCGCTGCCGGACGCGCCGACGAGGGCGGTGACGCGCCCGGCCCGGGCGGTCAGGCTCACGCCGTCGACGATCGCCCGCCCGCCGGGCACCACCACGCGCAGCCCGCGGACCTCGGCCACGGCGTTCTCCGCACCGTTCACGGTTGCCTTCCTTCCTTGCGCGCGGGCGTCGTGCGCGCCACGTCGAACAGCAGGTTCGTGCCGACGGACAGGGCCACGACCAGCAGGGCGGGTACGACGACGGCCCACGGCTGGACGAACAGGCCGGTGCGGTTGCGGTCCACCATCACGGCCCAGTCGGGAGCGTCGGGCGCGGCGCCCACGCCGAGGAAGGCGGCCGTGGCCACGAGGTAGAGCACCCCGGTCAGCCGGACGCCCGCGTCGGCGGCGAGCGTCCCGGCCGTCGAACGCCCCACGTACCCGACGGCGATCCGCCACCACGACTCGCCCTGCATGCGCAGGGCCTCCACGGCGGGCCGGGACGCCGCCTCGGCGGCCCGCGCCCGCACGATCCGCGCCACGTCGGGGATGGTGACGAGGGCCGCCAGCAGTGCGAGCCCGGCGGGGCCGGGCGGGTGGACCGAGGCCACCAGCAGGACGAGGAGGAGGGAAGGCACGGCCAGCAGGACGTCCAGGGGGCGCAGCAGCACGTCCTCCAGCCAGGCCCGGCGCGTGAGCGCGGCGGCGAGGCCGAGCGGCACGGCCACCGCGTAGGCCAGGGCGGTGGCGGCGAGGGTCACCAGGACGGCGGACCGGCCGCCGAGGAGGACCTGGCGCCACACGTCCCGCCCGGCGAAGTCCATGCCGAGCCAGTGCCCTTCGCCGGGGGTGAACGACGTGCCGCGGGGGCCCGCCTCCCCCGCGCACCACGGGCCGAGGAGGGCCAGGAGCAGCGGCAGCCCGGCGACGGCCGCGCCGAGCACGAAACGGCCGGCTCTCCTGCCGTTGCCGCGGCCACCCGTGTCATCGGTCCTCATGCCGCCACCTCCGCGCGCGGCGCGAAGCGGTGGGCGACCACGTCCGCGGCCAGGTTGAGGACGACGGCGACCAGCCCGAAGACCGCGGCCAGGCCCTGCACCACGGGGACGTCGCGGGCGGCCACCGCGTCCATCAGGACGGTGCCCAGGCCGGGGATCACGAACAGCGCCTCGACGACGATCACCCCGCACAGCAGCCAGTCGACGGTACGGGCCAGCTGCTGGGCCGCGGGGGCGATCGCGTTCGGCAGGGCGTGCGCGTAGCGGACGCGGGCGCCGGACAGGCCGTAGCGGCGGGCCTGCGCCACGTACGGGGATGCCAGCGCCTCGACCATGCCGGCCCGCACCAGCCGGCTGATCGAGCACACCGGGCGTGACAGCAGCACCAGGACGGGCAGGACGAGCGCTTCGGGGTGGGCGAGCAGATCGGTGCCGTAGCCGACCGCGGTCGGGGGCAGCCAGCCCAGGCGCAGGGCGAGCACGGTCACCAGCAGCACGCCGAAGGCGAACTCGGGTACCGCGTACACCGCGAGCGTCACCGAGGACACCAGCCGGTCGACCGGGCCGCCCTCCCGGCGGGCGGCCAGCACGCCGAGGCCCACGCCCGCCGGGACCAGGAGGGCGAGGGTGAGCGCGGCCAGCAGCAGCGTGGGGCCGGACCCCTCGGCCAGCGCCGCCGCCACCGGGCGCCCCGAGGCGAGCGACACCCCCAGGTCGCCGTGGAGCAGGCCCGCGGCCCACTCCCCCAGCCGCTCGTGCGCGGGCCGGTCCAGGTGCAGGGCCTCGCGGATCGCGGCGATGCGCGCCGGGTCGGGATCGTCGCCCGCCAGGGCCACGGCCGCGTCGCCCGGCAGCGCCTCGGTGAGCGCGAAGACCAGCAGGACGACCGCGGCGGTCTGCGCGGCGCCGAGCAGGACCCGGCGGGCGATCCAGCGGCTCACGCCAGCCACACCTTGTCGAAGCGGGCCCAGTCCAGGGTGTTGGCCGGGGCGTCGCGGGCCACGCCGCGCACGCGGCGCGACGTGCCGACGATCCAGTCGGCGAAGCCCCACACCAGGAAGCCGCCCTCGCTGTGCAGGACGCGCTGCATCCGCTCGTAGAGCCCCGCGCGCTCCCGGTCGTCCCTGGTCGACTGCAGGCGCCGGTAGAGCTCGTCGAAGTCCTTGCGGCGCCAGTGCGTGGCGTTGGTGGTGGAGTCGCTGAGCAGCCGCTGGGAGATGTGGGACTCGATGGGCATCGCGCCGGAGCGGTAGCCGGCGAACGTACCGTGGTCGAGGATGTCCTTCCAGTAGCTGTCCTTGTTGCCGACCCGCACCTCGACGGTGACGCCCGCCTTCGCGGCCTGGTCGCGGAAGATGCCGGCGGCCTCCGTGAAGCCCGCGGCGACCGGAGACGTGTCCAGGGTGACCTTCAGGTCCTCGGCCCCGGCCTCCTTCAGCAGGCGGCGGGCCCGGTCGAGGTCCTGGTGGCGCTGCGGCAGGTTCGCGGCGTAGTGGGCGCAGCCCTTGCCGAACAGGTCGTTGCCGGTCTCGCCCGCGCCCGACAGGGCGCCCTTGACGAGCTCGTCGCGGTCGGCGATGAGGAAGAACGCCTCCCGCACGCGCGGATCGTCGAACGGGGCCCGGTCCGTCTTCATCGCGAACCCCTGCATCGCGCTGTTGCGCAGCCGCACGATCTCGACGCGGCCCTTGCCCTCGTGGGCGCGGGCCGTGGCCGGGGCGAGCTCGTGCGCGTAGTCGACCTGGCCGCCGAGCAGGGCGTTCACGCGCGCCGACTCCTCGTTCGCCACGACGAACTCCAGCTCGTCCAGGTGCGGGGCGCCGTCCCAGTAAGCGTCGTTGCGGCGGAGGAGGGCGGACCGGCCCGGCGCGAACGACACGTGGCGGAAGGGGCCCGACCCGATCGGCTCGTCGAAGCGCTCGGTGCCCTTCGGCACGACGTACGCGCCGAACGCGGCCAGCACGTTCGGGAATTCCGCCGTCGGGCGCTTCAGGCGGAACTCGACGGTACGGGGCCCCGTGGCCCGGCTGGCTCCGAGGTCGATCGGTTCCAGGGACGCCCTGGCCCGGAAGGGCTTCTTCGGATCGGCGATCCGGCGGTAACTGTAGAGGACGTCCTCGGCGGTGACGGGCCTGCCGTCGTGGAACACGGCGTCCCTGAGCGTGACCGACCACCGGTCGAGCCCGTCGCTCGCCTCCCACCGCTCGGCCAGGCGGGGCCTTGCGCTCAGGTCGGGCCCGTAGTCGGCGAGCTTGTCGAACAGCGCCTTGGCTCGCGCCGCGTCGGCGAACAGGTTCCCCAGATGCGGATCGAGCGACTCGGCGGCGCCGCCCCCCGCGAACGCGGCCCGCAGCCGGCCGCCCTTGCGGGGGGTGCCGTTGCCGGCGCCGGTGCCGGTGCCTGCGCGGGTGCCGGTGGCGCACCCGGCGAGGCCGATGCCGGCGGCGAGCCCTGCGGTGGCGGCGATGAACCCGCGCCGGCGGAGGCCGGGGTAAGGGTTGTCGTGCATGGGGTTTCCTCCTAGAGGGATGAGAAGGGTCGAAGACCACGGGCCGGGGGGGGTACGGCACTGCGGGGCCGCGCTGCGGGTGACGGATACGAGGCGCCGGGCACCTCGGACAGCCGGGGCGACCGGCCCGGTCCGGCACCGCGGGGTCGCGCTGCGGGTGGCGAATGCGAGGCGCCCGCACCCCGAACCACCCGGGCGACCGGGCCGGTTCGGCACCGCGGCGCCGCGCTGCGGGGTGGCAAATCAAGGCACCCGGCACCTCGAGCGAGCGCCCAGGCAACCGGCCCGGTTCGGCACCGCCGGACCACACCGTCGTGGTTGCCCGCCGCGGCGGCGGACATGAGGTGCCCGGCACCTCGAAGCGCCTGGACGACCGGCCCGGTCCGGCACCGCCGGACCCCACCGGACACTGAGGCGCCCGGCACCTCGAACCGCCCGGGCGACCGGGCCGGTTCGGCACCGCCGGGCTACACCGTCGTGGTTGCCCGCCGCGGCGGCGGGAATGAGGTGCCCGGCACCTCGGACTCCAGGGACGCAGGGGCTGCGAGGGGGCGGGCTCCGGCCCCTGGTTCCGCCGCCGCGGTGAGCAACCACCCTCCGGGAGCCCGGCGGTGCCGAACCGTGGGGGGCCGGTGGCGCCGGCAGGGCTAGGCGCGGCGGGCGATCAAGTGGAGGCGGTCGCCGTCAGCCGTGGTCGAGGGTGGGGCCGCGTCTGCCTCCCAGGGAGGGACGGTCCGGGGGCCCGGGCCGTCGTGGAGAGCAACGGTTTCGAAGCCGTGCGCAGCAAGGACGTGGCGGAGCTCCTGGGGGAACAGCAGGCGCCACGCCGATCGCTGTTCGAGCGGCGGCGAGCCGTCCGTCGTCCAGACGCGGCGCCGCCGCAGCAACTGCGCCGCACGGTCGACGTGCAGCGTCGTCACGTGCGCGTACGTCCGTCCCTGCCAGGTGAACTCCCCGGACGCCGGGGCGTCCAGGAGCTCCGTGCGCCCCAGGAAGAACGCCCCGTTGCGCATCTCGGCGACGAGCAGCCCTCCCGGCCGCAGCGCCCGCCGGCAGGAGGCGAGCAGGCCGTCCAGTTCCTCGTTGGTGTGGCAGTAGAGCAGCGCGCTGTCCAGGCAGACGACCGCGTCGAAGGCGCTTTCGCCGAGGTCGAATCCGCGCAGATCCGCGCGGACGTAGGCGGGGCCGGCGTGCCGGGCCCGCGCGTGGGCGAGCATGGCGTCGGAGAGGTCGGCGCCGGTGACGTCGCGCCCCGCTGCGTGGAGCCACGCCGCGTCCCGCCCCGTGCCGCAGCCGAGGTCGAGGACGCGCGGCCCGGCGCCGTGGGCGGTGAGGGTGGCTTCCGCCCAGCGGGCGGCGAGCCGTCCGGGGTCGGGGAAGCGCGCTTCGTAGAGTTCGGGGTGATCGGTCAGCAGGTTCCGGTGGTTCATTGCTCGCTCCTTCAGACCGTCGCCACCGGGAGCGCCCGGAGCCGGTGCAGCCAGGCCACTCCGCTCGCGGAGGCGAGGCCGAGCGCCGCGCAGCACGCCCAGGGCAGCCACTGCGTCCCGTCGCGCCCGCCGGCGTCCATGGCCCAGCCGACCAGCGCGTTGCCGAGGGCGGCGGCGATGCCGGAGACGGCGTAGAAGATGCCGAAGTAGGTGCCGGTCAGTCCGGGCCGCCGCCCGAAGCCGGGGATCATCTCCATGACGAACGGCTGGGCGACCATGACGCCGAGGTGGAGCAGCAGCGCCCCGCCGAGGACGGGCAGCAGCCCGAGGACGTTCCCTTCGGCGCCTGCCGCCGCCATCGGGGGCAGGAACGAGAGGCCCATCAGGGCGAGCCCGGCCGCGACCCACGCGCCCCGGCTGCCCCTGCCGCCGCGGCCGCCGCGGCTGCCGCGGTCCTTCAGGGCCCGGGTGATGCGTAGTTGCAGGCCCAGGTTGGCGAGGGTTCCGGCGAGGAAGACGAGTCCGGCGACGCCGTCCCAGCCGGTGGCGCGGCGGGCTCCGTCGGGCAGGAGGAGGTAGAGCTGGTTCTCCATGGTGAACATGCCGACCATGGCGAGGGAGAATGCCAGGAAGGCCCGGTTGGCGAGGACTTCGCGCCAGTCGGCGAGCACTCCGCCGCGGCCGGGCGCGGCCGGCCGGGCGGGCAGGACGAGCGCTTGGGCGACGGTGAGCAGGGCGAAGATCGCGGCGGCGGTGAGCGCGGAGGCCCGGAAGCCGACGAGGAGCAGCGCGCTGCCGAGCAGCGGGCCGATGAGCGCGCCGGTGGTCGCGAAGACGTTGAACAGCGCGAAGGCCTCCGCCTTCCGCTCCCCCGCCTCCTCGGCGAGGTACGCCCGCACGGCGGGGTTGAAGAGTGCGCCCGCGAGGCCGCTGAGCGCGGACGCGGCGAGCAGGACGGCGAGGCCGTCGCCGAGGGCGAACAGGGCGAAGCCCGCGGTCCGCAGCGCGCACCCGGTGATGATCACGCCGCGCGCGCCGAGCCGGTCGGCGGCCGAGCCGCCGATGAGGAAGAGGCCCTGCTGGCTGAGGTTGCGGACGCCGAGGACGATGCCGACGACGGCGGCGGACATGCCGAGATCCTGGCCGAGGTGGGTGGCGAGGTAGGGGACGAGCAGGTAGAAGCCGGTGTTGACGCCGAGCTGGTTGACGAGCAGGAGGCGGATGGCGAGCGGGAACCCGCGTATCTCGTGCCAGGTCTTCACGGTGCGGGGTCTCCTTGTGCGCGTGGTGCGGTGGCGCGGACGCCGAGGCCGGGGGCGGCCGGGGCGCGTACGGTGCCGTCCTCGCCGCCGATGCCGGTCCACGGGTCGTGGGCGAGCAGCAGATGGCCGTCGAGGTCGGTCCAGCGGGCCCGGTCGGCGAGGTGGACGGCGGGGGCGATGCCGAGCGAACTGGCGGTCAGGCAGCCGAGCATGAGGCCGGTGCCGCTGCCGGCCAGGGCGTCGGCGATCCGCAGGGCGGCGTGGACGCCGCCGCACTTGGCGAGCTTGACGTTGACGCCCTGGACACGGCCGGCGAGGCGGCGCGCGTCGTCGAGGCCCGCCGCGTCCTCGTCGGCGATGACGGGCAGGGGTGACGTCTCGGCGAGCCGGGCGAGGCCTTCGGGGTCACCGGGGAGGGTGGGCTGTTCGACGGCTTCGACGCCGAGCTCGGCGAAGCGCGGCAGCAGTTTCCGGGCGCGGGCGGGGGTCCAGGCGCCGTTGGGGTCGAGGAGCAGCCGGGCGTGCGGGGCGGCTTGCCGTACGGCGCGTACGCGCTCGATGTCGTCGGCGGGGTCGGGCGATCCGCCCTTGACCTTGAGGACGGTGAATCCGGCGTCGGCGAGGCAGCGGGCGGTGAGGGCGGCCCGTACGGGGGAGGTGATGCCGATGGTGCGGGCGGTGTCGGCGGCGGGTGCGGCCGTGCCGCCGCCGCTGCCACCGCCCTCCAGGAGCCGGTGCACGGGCAGGCCGGCGCGCTTGCCCACGAGGTCGAGCAGGGCGGCCTCGACGGCGGCGGTCACGGCGGGCGGGGTGTCGCGGGGCAGCAGCGCCTCTTCCCGTACGGCTTCCAGCGCGCTCTCCGGCGTCGCGAACCTGCCGAGGCCGACGGCGGCGTGGCACATCAGCCGGCGGATGGCGCCGGCGTCCAGCCCGTAGTAGGCGCTGGCCACGGCTTCGCCGAAGCCGCGGACTCCGCCGTGCTCGACGGACAGCCAGACGGCGTCGCGGGCGTCCATGACGCCCCGGGAGATCCGCAGGGGTTCGGCGAGCCGGAGCCGGGCGGTGCGCAGGGTGGTACGCAGGGTCGTCTTCACGGGTTGCCTCCGGTGGTGCGACGGTGAGAACGGGCGGCCGTCCGGCTCCGCGCCGGGCGGCCGCCGGAAACGTCATGGCGGTTCGCGGCAGCAGCCGGTGCCGTGCCGGCAGCGGCGGTTCCTCCGGCGCCGGGCACGACGTCGCAACCGGGCCGCCCCGCGCCCGCGCCGCGGTGAGCAATCGCCCCACCGCCGGGCCGTGCCAGGGGCGTTGCCCCGTCACCGCCGTCCGGGGCTACCCCGGCTCCCGGCCCGTCGACGGCTGACGAGCCGCCAACACCGTTACTGCCGAAGGGGATTGGATCACCGCTACCGACGCCGGCCCCGCCGGGCCCGGCACCGCGGGCCTCGCACTCTCGGGCTTCCGCCTCGCCGGTGCCGGGGACACCGGCGCCGGATGGACGCCCCGGGGGCCTCCCCCCGGCACCACCGGCGACGGACTCCCGGGCTTCCACCTCGCCGACCCCCGGCACACCAGCGCCAGATGGACGCCCCGGAAACCTCCCCCCGGCACCACCGGCGACGGACTCCCGGGCTTCCACCTCGCCGACCCCCGGCACACCAGCGCCAGATGGACGCTCCGCTTCCGCCTCGCCGGTGTCAGGCGCGGCGGCGGCCGGGTGCCCCGAGGGGCCGCCCCGAGTACGGTCGCCGCCCCCGCTCTCCGCCCTCTCGACGGTCCGTTCGCCCGGCCCCGCCGCGCCGGCTTCACCGGTGGTCCCGGCGGCCGGAGCCGCGGCGGGTTCGCCGGGGCGGGCGGCCGCGGACGGGGCCGCGCGGCCGCCGGGCGCGTGCCCGGTGCCGGCACCGTCCCGCCCGGGGCCCAGCGGGTCCACCACCGTCGTGCAGCGGGTCCAGCCCGTCGCTTCCGCGGCGCGCGGGTGGGGGATTTCCAGGGGGCGGCGCGCGGCCGCGGTGAGGTCGAGGCCGTGGGACGCGGTGAAGTCGTCGTCGTAGAGGGTGCCGAGGTAGCGGTGGGGGCCGTCGGGGAAGACGGTGGCGACGACGGCACCGGGGTGGACGCGGGCGGCCCAGGCCGAGACGAGGGCGACCGCGCCCGTGGACCAGCCGCCGCTGACGAACGCCTCGCGGGCCAGCCGCCGGCAGGCGTCCGCGGCCTCGGCGGGACCGACCCAGTGGACCTCGTCGAAGGCGTCGTAGGCGACGTTGCGCGGGTGGATGCTGCTGCCGAGGCCGCGCATGAGGCGGGGCCGGGCGGGCTGGCCGAAGATGGCCGAGCCGGTCGCGTCGACGCCGACGACCCGCAGTCCGGGGAAGCGGCGGCGCAGGGGCCCGGCGATGCCGGCGCTGTGCCCGCCGGTGCCGACGCTGCACACGAGGATGTCCAGGTGGTCCAGGCCGGAGGCCAGTTCGGCGGCGAGGGAGGCGTATCCGGCCACGTTGTCGGGGTTGTTGTACTGGTCGGGCCAGTACGCGCCGGGGTGCGCGGCGAGGAGCTGCCGCAGCCTGGTCAGGCGGGCGGCCTGCCAGCCGCCCTCGGCGGCGGGGCGGTCGACGATGTCGAGCCGGGCGCCGTGGGCGCGCAGGAGCCGTCGCATGGAGGGTTCGAGTTCGGCGTCGCCGACGAGGACGACGGGGTGGCCGAGGGCCTGGCCCGCGAAGGCGAGGCCGATGCCGAGCGTGCCGGAGGTGGACTCGACGACGGGCGCGCCGGGCAGGAGTTCGCCGCGTTCCTCGGCGGCCGTGAGCATGGAGACGGCGGCGCGGGCCTTCATGCCGCCGGCGCCGAGCCCTTCGAGCTTGGCCCAGAACCCGGGGTGCGGGCCGGGCAGGGCGGCGTCGATGCGGGCGAGCGGGGTGCGGCCGAGGAGGGCGAGGAGCCCGCGGTTGGCACGGGGCGCGGCCTGCGGGGCGGCGTCTCGCAGGGCAGCGGCTTGCAGGGCGGCGCCTTGCAGGAGGGGGCTCATCGCGGGCCTCCGCAGCGGTGAGGGGCGGCCGGGCCGCCGGGGTCCTGGAATCCGTCCGGGCCGCCGGAGCCGTGGGGACCGACCGGGCCGCCCGAACCCTCGACGGCAACCGGGCTGCCGGTGCCCCGGAGGCCGGCCGGCCCGCCGGCGCCCTCCAGCCCGGCCCGGCCGCCGTAGCGGTGGACGACGCCGGGGCCGCCGTCGAGCCAGAAGAAGGGGTACGGCTCGGCGCACACCGCGCTCACCCCGGCGCCGATCAGCCGCGGCAGGATCGCGCTTCCGGTCTGTGCGAAGGCCACGAGCTGCTTGCCGTGGCGCCGGGCGTGCTCGCGCAGGGGCTCGAAGGTGCCGTTGCCGAGGGTCATCCCGGAGACGAGCAGGGCATCGCAGTCGCCGAGCTCCGCGTGTGCGTCGGGGCGCACGGGCTCGTCCCATTCGGTGAGGCCGCCCTTGAGGTCGCAGGGCACGTACGCCAGGCCGCGCTCGCGCAGCGCCTCCAGCAGGGAGTTGACGACGCCGACGACGAGGACGCGCTGCCCGGGGCGGGCGTCGAGCAGGCTGACGACGGCGCGCGCCCGGGCGCGGGACTTGCGCAGCGAGTCGCCCGCGGGCAGGGCCCAGGGCCGGGCGCCGTGGGCGGGGGTGTGCGGGGTGGTGTGCATCAGGTAGGCGTCCAGGGCCGCCACCCGTACGGCGCGCAGGGGGTGGTCGAGGAGCGTGGCGACGTCGGTGCCGGCGCACTCCTCGACCGCGTGGGCGGGCAGGGTGCCGGGTTCGACGGCGCAGGAGCCGACGGCCGCGCCGACGCGCAGGCTGAGCACCTCGTTGCGGTATCCGCCGCGGCGGCCCTCGTGGCGTACGGCTTGGGCAGTGGTGAAGGCGACGGCTGCGCGGACGGTGCGGGGGTCGGGCCCGTACGCGCCCGCCAGGACGCGCTGTTCGAGGTCGGGGCAGGAGAGGGCCAGGGGCGGGGCGAGGACGTTCACGGCGCCGCCACCACCTTGGGGGCGAGGCCGGCCAGGAGGTCCTCGGCGCGGCGTCGTGCGCCGTGGCCGGCGGGGTCGGCGGCCATGACGTGCCCGAGGTAGTCGTTGTTGCTGCCGCTCGCCCTGACGGCGGTGCCGGGCCCGGCGAAGGAGGCTTCGAGCACGCCGGGCGATGCGGCGAGGCCGTCCGCCCCGTCGATGTGCTGCAGCGTGCCGGCGGTCTCCGGGACGAGGAAGGCGACGGCCGCGCTGCGGATGCCCGTCGTACGGGTGGTCAGGTCGGGCTCGCACCCGAGGGCGACGTCCACGCAGGCGGCGGCGAGGTCGATGCCGGTGACGTGCCGGACGAGTTCGGTGATGCGGTTGCCCGCGGGGCGGGGGTTGACCTCGATGACGCGGGGCCCGTCCGGGGTGAGCTTGATCTCGGTGTGGGCGACGACGTCGTCGAGGCCGAGGGCGTCGAGGGCGCGCAGCGCGGTGGCGGCGGCCTCCTCGGCCTGCGCCCGCTCCAGCGCGGCGGGGAACATGTGGCCCGTCTCGACGAACGCCGGTGCGCCGCCGACGCTCTTGTCGGTGACGCCGACGACGTGCGCCGTACCGCCGAAGGACACGGTCTCGACGCTGACTTCGGGCCCGTCGAGCAGCTCTTCGAGGAGGACGACGGGGGCGCGGAGCTGACCGCGCGCGTTCACGGGGAAGTCCGCGAGGGCGCGGTGGGCGGCGGCCAGGCCGGCCTCGTCGTCGACCCTGCGCACGTACATGCCGGCGCACAGGTCGACGGGCTTGAGGACGAGCGGGTAGCCGAGGTCGCGGGCCGCTTCGGCGGTGGCGGTCCAGTCGGGGCAGACGGCGAAGCGCGGGCCGGGCAGCCCGGCGCGGTCGAGGGCGCGGCGGGTGGCGTCCTTGCGGCAGGCGTCGGTGACGGCCCGCACGGGCGGGCCGGGCAGGCCGAGGCGGCGGGCGATGCGGGCCGTGGTGGGGAGGTAGTAGTCGCAGGAGGTCACGACGCCGTCGAAGCGCAGGGCGGCGTGCAGCTGCTCGACGTGCGGGAGCAGCGTGGCGGGGTCGTTGGTGTCGGCCTGGACGACGTTGCGGGCGGAGAGCAGCGGGTGGGCGGTGCCCTCGGGCGCGGAGCGCAGGTAGTGGTGGAGGTCGCGGGTGAGGAAGGTGAATTCGTGGCCGGCTTCGCGGATCGCCCGTGGCAGCAGTCTGCTCATCGATCCGACCCAGCTCTCGACCATCAGCAGGTGTCCCACAACTCTCCCTCGTACGTGGTGCGTCGGCGGTCCCCGGCGGGGGCCGGGGGATGTGCCCGGCAGGCGGCCGGGGGTGGACCCGGCGGGGGTCCGGCGGCGTGTCCGGGCATGCCGGGGGAAGCCCTCGGGGCCGCCCGGCCCGTCTTGACCCCGCACACGTTATCGATAATGGTTGTCATTGTCATCTGCTGAACCGTCAGTCACAGCGCACTCCGTACGCCCCCCGATTGCGAGATCCATGCGCCGCCCTGTCCGCTCCGCCCGCAACGTCGTCCAGGCCGACACCAACGACCCCGCCACGCTGCTC
>NZ_JBPQTS010000084.1:0-30749 GCF_051386455.1 Streptomyces sp. URMC 124 | reverse complement strand
CCCCTCTCAAGAGGGGCGCCCACCGGGACGTAGATGACACCGACCCGCCATGCTCGCCTCGCGGCAAGTGGTCGCTCGAAGCGACTAAGGTTGGGCCCGGGGGCTTGGATCGAGCCGGTGCCACACCCAGGCTAACAAACCGCCCCCGAAAGTCATTCCACCGGGAGAAGTTCACTTCCGGAGACTCCCCCGAGCGGCGGCCGGAGGGACATCACCCCCCGGTACCACCGCCCCGGCCCCGCGGCCTCGGCCCGCGGCCTCAGTCCCGCAGCAGGTCCGGAACGCCGTCCGCGTCCGGGTCGTCGCGCTCGCCGGAGAGCACCGTCAGCCGCTGCGTGGCGCGGGTCAGCGCCACGTACAGCACCCGCAGGCCCGCCGGGGACTCGTCGGCGATCTCGGCCGGGGAGACGACGACCGTCGCGTCGTACTCCAGGCCCTTGGCCTCCAGGCTGCCCAGCACCACCACCCGGTCGCCGAGCCCGGCCAGCCAGCCGCGGGCCTCGGCGCGCCGCCCCATGGGCACGACCACGCCGACCGTGCCCTCGACGTCCGCCAGCAGGTGCTCCGCCTCGGCCCGGACGGCCGGGCCGAGCGCGGCGCCCGCGACGGCGAAGCGCGGCACGACGCCGGTGGAGCGGACGGCCGCCGGGGACTCCATGCCGGGCATCGCCAGCGCCAGCACCTTGGCCGCGAGCTCGGCGATCTCCGCGGGGTTGCGGTAGTTCACGGTGAGCCGGAAGCGGGTGCGGCGGCGGGCGCCGAGCGCCTCGTCGCGGGCGGCGGCGGCCTCGTCCGGATCGGACCACGAGGACTGCGCCGGGTCGCCGACGATCGTCCAGGTGGCCGTACGGCCGCGGCGGCCGACCATCCGCCACTGCATGGGCGTGAGGTCCTGCGCCTCGTCCACGATGACGTGGGCGTAGTCGCGGCGCTCCTCGGCCAGGCGCTCGGCGCGCTCGCGGCGCGACTCCGAGCGCTGCGGCATCAGCTCCTCCAGCCCGGTGAGCGCGTCGAGCGGGTCGTACTCCCGCGGCTTCTTCGGGCGGGCCGGGGCGCCGAGGAGCGTCTCCAGCTCGTCCAGCAGGGCGACGTCGTGCACGGAGAGCGGGCCGCGCCCGGCGGCGTCCAGGCGGCGCAGCGAGCGGGCCAGGAGCCGGGTCTCGCGCGGGTTGAGCACCCGGCGCGCGAAGCGGGCGAGGCGCTTCTCGTCGGCCATGCACGCCAGCACCTGACGCGGCGTCAACTCCGGCCACCAGGCGTCGAGGAAGGCGAGGAAGTCGTCCTCGGTGGTGATGTCCTCGTCGAAGGCGGAGCGGGCCTCGGCGGCGAGCTCGGGGTCGGTGTAGCGCTTGGGGCCGCCGGCCCTGGACCACAGGGCGTCCAGGAGCAGCCGGCGGGCGCGCGGACGGAGCAGGTTGACCGGCGCCGTGCCGCCGAGGGCGGTGTTGCGGATGCGCTTGAGGTCCTCGGCGCCGAGCTCGATGCGGGCCCCGAAGGCGACGACGCGCAGGCGGTCGGGCGGTCCGGCCGGGGCGCCGCGGCGGCGGCCGCCGTTCGCGTCGGCGAGGGCGCCGTCCAGCGACAGCTGCCCGCCGTCGTCCTCCCCCGCGGGGGCCGCGGCGGACGGGCGTACCACGCCCGTCCCCCCGCCGGAGGACTCCAGCGCCCCCCGTACGGCCTTCCGCAGCACCTTGAGCATGCGCGAGGAGCCCTTGACGCGGGCCACGGCCGGCTCGTCGTACGTATCGGCCTCGGCGCCGTCCACCAGCGAGCCGACGGCCCGGATCGCGACCTGGCCCTCCTCGCCGAGGGAGGGCAGGACGCCCTCGGTGTAGGCGACGAGCAGCGGGGTCGGGGAGACGACGAGGATGCCGCCCGCGTAGCGGCGGCGGTCCTGGTAGAGCAGGTAGGCGGCGCGGTGCAGGGCCACGGCGGTCTTGCCGGTGCCGGGACCGCCCTCGACCTCGGTCACCGACGCGGCGGGCGCGCGGATGACCATGTCCTGTTCGGCCTGGATGGAGGAGACGATGTCGCGCATCGTGTGGCTGCGGGCCTGGCCGAGCGCCGCCATCAGCGCGCCGTCGCCGACGACCGGCAGGGTGCTCCCGCCGAGCGTGGCCGTCAGCTCCGGGCGCAGCAGGTCGTCCTCGACGCCGAGGACGCGGCGGCCCTTGGAGCGGATGACGCGGCGGCGGACGACGCGGCCGGGCGCGACGGGCGTGGCGCGGTAGAAGGGCGCGGCCGCGGGCGCCCGCCAGTCGATGACCAGCGGGGAGTAGCCGGCGTCGAGGACGCCGATGCGGCCGATGTGCAGGGTCTCGGCGATCTCGGCCCGGTCGCCGCGGACGGCGTCGTCGGCGGGCTCGACGGAGGTGTAGGCGCCGTCGGGGCCCTTCTTGCCGTCCTTGCCGAGCAGCAGGTCGATGCGGCCGAAGAGGAAGTCCTCGAATTCGCTGTTGAGCCGGTTGAGGTGCACCCCGGCGCGGAAGACCTGGGCG
Source organism: Streptomyces sp. URMC 124 (assembly GCF_051386455.1). Taxonomy (NCBI): domain Bacteria; kingdom Bacillati; phylum Actinomycetota; class Actinomycetes; order Kitasatosporales; family Streptomycetaceae; genus Streptomyces; species Streptomyces sp. URMC 124. The sequence continues at coordinate 28,251 of NZ_JBPQTS010000084.1, read as the reverse complement.
TCCCGCTCGGCGAGCGCGCCGGGCGTGCCGACCTGCCCGCGCTTGGCGGCGTCGTCCATGAGGAACTCGGCCTCGTGGATCTTCTCCTCCAGACGCCGGTAGACCCGGTCCAGATGCTGTTGTTCGGTACCGATCTCGCGGTCGCGGACCCCGTCGGGCTCACTCTGCGGTCCGGTCGCCACCTGCGCGTGTGTGGCGTTCTGCGCGGCCACCCAAGCCCCCTTCTGCTGTGCCTAGGGCAGCCGTCAACCGTACGCGAACAGGGGTACTGAGCGCACCTGTCGGGACATGACTGTTTTCATCGGGGTTGTAGGGTTTTCGGTCACACCTTGACGGTCGCGAGCAGTTTGCCGTCGAGTGTCCGCACCTCGAACCGGGAGATGTCGTTCCGGTTCAGCGCGGCGCCGCCGTGGGTGTACAGCGGCTCCTTGCTCCATTTGCCACCCTTGCCGGCCCGCTCGCCGGCCTCCCCGCCGGCCCCCTCGCCGCCGCCTTCACCGGCACCCGCGCCGGTCTCCCCGTCGCTCCCGTCCAGGCCGTAGCCGCCCGGCGGGACCGCCCACGTCGTGACCGTCTGCCGCTCCCCGTTCTTCCCCACGGCGACGAGATCGCAGGTCAGCGGGCCCCTGACGTGGGACAGCCGGAGGGCCACATGGGTGCCCCACGCCTTCGGCTGCAGCGAGACCGTCGCGTCGACCTTCGTCGCCGGGTCCACCGCGCCGATCTTCTCGCCGTCCTCGTACATCTGCTTGGCCGCGCTCACACCGCTGTGGTCCGGGGCCTTCTCGGAGAAGACCGCGGCACCCGCCAGCGGGCCCGCGACGATCAGCGCGGCGGCGGCCGCGGCCAGGCACAGCCGGCGGGTGCGCCGCGCCCTGCGGCCGGCGGCGACGGCGGCGAGCAGCCCGTCGAGCAGCGCCGGGTCCGGGCGCGGCGCGACGGACTCCGGTCCGGGCGCGGACTCCTTGAGCTCCGCGAGGAGCGGGGTCAGGCCCATCAGGCCGTCGAGCTCGGCGGCACACCGCGCGCACCCGGCCAGGTGCTCCTCGAACCGGGCGGCGTCCGCCGCGTCGAGAACGCCGAGGGCGTAGGCGCCCACCTCGGTGTGCCGGTCGTGGTCCGGTGCCGGCCGGTTCATGCCGTCACTCCTCGTTCTTCGAGCGAGAGCTTCATCGAGCGCAGTGCGTAGAAGACCCGGGACCGCACGGTCCCCGCCGGCACGCCCAGCACCTCGGCCGCCTCGCTCACGGTACGTCCCCTGAAATACGTCTCGATCAGCGCCTCCCGGTGGGCCTCCGTCAGGTCGCCCAGGGCGTCGGAGATGGTCATCAGGCGCAGCGCCCGGTCGATCTCGTCGGCCGCCGGGAGGAGTTCCAGCGGCCCGGGGTCGACCTCGCGCGGCCGCGCCTGGCGGCTGCGGTGGTTGTCTATGACGATGCGCCGGGCGACGGTCACCAGCCAGGGCCGTACGGAGCCGGGGGCCCCGCGCAGCCGGTCGGCGTTGCGCCACGCGCGCAGCAGCGTCTCCTGGACGACGTCCTCGGCGCGCTGGCGGTCCCCGTCCACCAGCCGCAGGACGAAGGCGAGGAGCGGGCCCGCGTGCTCGTCGTAGAGCGCGCGCATCAGGGCTTCGTCGGGACTCGTCCTGTCAGCCACGGCGGCATCCTTGCGCAAGGCTTCCCCCTGGTCGATAGCGCGCGTCGGTGTTCGCTGTCCGTGCGCGCGCCTCCGTTCCGGCCGGCCGGTGCCTCCGCGGTGACGCGGGTGCGCCGGGGCACTCGGCCATGGGTACGGACGCGACGGCGCCCGCGTTCAGCGGCGGCGGCGTGACGCAGGTCTCTGTTCCCGGCTGAATGGCGGACCCGCCGGCCCCGTACGACAGCCCGGACAGCCGGCGCAGGGGGCACCGGCTCCGTACGGGGAGGTTCACCATGAACCGTTTCGGCAAGCGCAAGGCCGTCGTCATCGGCGTCACCGCAGCGGCCGTCGCCGCGGGGGTCGGCATCGCCTTCGCGGTGGTGCCGGGGGACGGCGGAGACGGTGACGGGAGCGGCCGGCAGGACGCCGTCTCCTTCGCCGCCGGCCTCACCGGGGCGAACGAAGTGCCCGCGGCGGACGGCAAGGCCACCGGCGACCGGGACGGGCAGGCCCTCGCCTTCCTGCGCGTCCGGGGCGACGAGGTGGCCTACGCCTTCTCCTTCCGCGGCATCGCGACGCCCACCGCCGCCCACCTCCACCAGGGCGGGCGCGGCGAGAACGGCGACGTGCGGATCCCGTTCTTCGCCCGGAAACTGCCCGACGGGCGCAGCAGCGCCACCGGCACGGTGAAAGTCACCGACCGGAAGGTCCTGGAGGCGCTGAAAACCCGGCCCGACGGCTTCTACTTCAACCTGCACACCGGCGAGTTCCCCGGCGGTGCGGTACGGGGGCAGGCGCACCGGCTCAGCGCGCCGCTCGACGTGAACACCGCCGTGAAGAGCGCGCGGCAGGCGTCCGTCGTCGAAGGCCGCCAGATCTACGCGTGCACCCGTCAGGACGGCGGCGGCTTCGCGTTCACCCAGGACAACGTCTCCGCCACGCTCGGCGGGAACATCGCCCACTCCTTCGTACGGCCCGGAGGCGACCCCCAGTGGATCGCGCCCGACCGCTCCGCCGTCACCGGCACGGTCCTCGTCAAAACGCCGAACGGGGACGGCAACATCCCCGAACTGGGCCTGCGCGCCACCCGGTCGGGCGCCGGCACGGGCCTCCTCGCCTCCACCACGGAGATCCTGCGGCTGAACACGCGCGGCGGCGTCGCCCCCGCCGGGCCCTGCGACCCGCAACGGCAGCCGAAGACGGCCGTGCCCTACCGGGCCGACTACGTCTTCATCGCGCGTTGACCGCACGGCGGCGGTGGCGCGCCACCCGCTCGCGGTTGCCGCACACCTCGCTCGAACACCAGCGGCGCCGGCGGCCCCGGGACGTGTCCAGATACACCAGCGAACACGTCTCGCCCTCGCAACGGCGCAGCTGCCCGCGCGCCGCCGGGTCCGTGAGCAGCTCCACCGCGTCCCGGGCGATCCCGCCCACGACGGCGCCGCAGTCGGGGGCCGCGCCGACCGTACGCACCAGAGTGCCGTCCTCCGCCCGCACGGCCCGCAGCGCGGGCGGCGCCGTCGCGGCGAGGGCGTTCACGCGCTCCAGGTCCGGATCCGCGGCGCGGCCGTCCACCTCGGCGTGGACGATCCGGTGCAGCAGGTCGCGGACCGCACGCACGCTGGCCAGCCAGGCGGCGTCCACGGCCGGCAAGGGGGTGCCGGGCGGGACGGCGCCGGACGCCACGAGCCAGTCCCGCAGCCGGTCGGGGCTGTCGAGCCGCTCGACCGGCTCGTGCCCGAACCGGCCGCCGCCCGTGGCCACCAGATCCAGACAGAGCCGCCCGGCATCGAATCTCAGGTCAGAGAAGCCCGTCACCACCCCACCAGAGTGCCTCGCGGCAAGCCCCCGTGAAACCCCTCGGCCCCATGACGCCCGGCCACCGCCACGACGCAAGCAACGGCCGGACAGCCCGGTCCCACCCCCTACCGCCACGGCGACGAACAACCCCACAGCGAACCCCGGTGGGGGCCGATCACCGCCGCGGCGGAAGAAGCCTCCGGGCAGCCCAACCACATCCCCTACCGCCGCCACGGCGAACAACCCCCACGGCGAAGCCCGGCGGTGCCGACACCACCCGCAGCACGGCCCGGCACCGCCGGACACCCCGGTGGGAGCCGATCACCGACGTGGCGGAAGGAACGGCCGGGCGCCCGGCCGCAGCCGCTGCCGCCGCGGCAGAGCGGGCCGGCTGCCGGCAGCCCCAGGTGTCGTGCCGGGTCCCGCGGCGTTTCACGCCGCCATCGCGGTCGCGTCCGGGTCCGGTAGCCATGAGTTCGGCGGGCGGGTCATCCAGGCGTGGCGGGCGGACAGCGTCGTGGCCGCCGTGTGGAGGGACGTCAGGGCCGGGTGGCGCAGGCCCCGGCGCCAGACCATGGAGACAGGGGAGAGCGGGACGGGGTCCACGAGGGGGCGGAGCACCATCTCGGGGACCTCGATGAACTCCACGCTCGCCAGCACCGACCAGCCCCGCCGCCGCACGACCCGTACGAACTCCCCCTTCCCTTCGATCTCCGGGAAGGGCGCGGCGATGCCGATGCCCCGCCCGGCGAAGAGCCGTTCGGCGAGGTCGGTCCACTCGGCGGTGGCCGGGTTGCCGGCGGCGGCGTAGAGCGTCTCGCCGGCGAGGGAGCCGAGGGGCACCTCGGGCAGGGCGGCGAGCCGGTGCCCGGCGGGCAGGAGCACGGCCATCGGCTCGTACCGCACGGGCCGGTGCTCCAGCTGCGCCTGCACGGCGGGGTCGAGTCCCGCGATCCGGCCGAAGGACACGTCGAGCCGCCCCGCGAGGATCTCCGCGGCGGCGCCGGTGAGCCCGCTGTGGAAGCGGGCGACGAGCTCGTGCTCGGGCGCGGCCTGCCGCGCGGCGGTGAGCACCCGGTACCCGGTGCCGACCGTCGCCGCGCAGTCCACGATCAGCGGCCGCTCCTCGCGCGCCCAGGCGGCGTCCAGCTCGTCGTGGGCGGCGAGCACCCGCCGCGCGTACGGCAGCAGCCGCTCCCCTTCCGCGGTGAGGGCGACCTGCCGCGTCGTGCGGGCGAACAACTCGCCGCCCAGGCGCGCTTCGAGCCGTCGCACGTCGCGGCTGAGCGCCTGCTGGGCGGTGAACAGCCGGGTCGCGGCGCGAGTGAAGTGCATTTCCTCGGCCACGGCAACGAAGGCGCGCAGGAGCCGCGGCTCTATGTCGTAGGGCACGCACGGCAGTCAACAACAGATGTGCGTGAATGGCGAGCGATCAGGTGTTGGACCGCGCGACCGGGGCGCGGCGAGGCTGAGGCCATGCCCTCGTCCCCCTCCAAGCCCTCCTCCCCCTCCAAGCCCTCGCTCCGTTACCGGCGTTCGCTCCGCTCCAATCCGTACGCCCGCCTGTTCGCCCTGCCCGGCACCCGTGCCTTCACCGCGTGGAACCTGCTGGCCCGGATGCCCATGGGCATGTTCGGCGTGGGCGCCGTGATGATGATCTCCGCCGAGCGCGGTTCGTACGCGCTGGCCGGCGCCGTCACCGCGACGGGCCTGGCCGCGACGGCGCTGGCGGGCCCGTGGACGGCCCGGCTCGTGGACCGCTACGGCCAGGCGCGCGTCACCGTCCCGGCCTCCGCGTTCGCCGCCCTGGGCTCGCTGTCGCTGGTGCTGTGCGTGTACGCCGACGCCCCCGCCTGGACCCTGTTCGCGTCGTACGCGGCGACGGCCACCACCCCCAACACGGGCGGGATGTCCCGCGCCCGCTGGGCGCATCTCCTGCGCGCCGACGCGGCCGCGCTGCACACCGCCAACGCCTTCGAACAGGCCGTGGACGAGGCGTGCTTCATGCTCGGCCCGGTCCTCGCGACGTTGCTGTGCTCGTCCTTCTTCCCGGGGGCGGGCACGCTCACCGCCGCGCTGATGTTCGTCACGGGCGCGGTGCTCTTCGCGGCGCAGAAGCGCACCGAACCGCCGGTATCCGCCACGCCCCTGAAGCAGCGCTCGCCCCTGCGGGGCAATCGCGGACTCGCCGCGATCCTGGCCGTCTTCGTCTGCACCGGCGCGCTGTTCGGCTCGCTGGAGGTGGTGACGATCGGCTTCGCCGACGCGCAGGGCCACCGCGCGGCCGCGGGCGCCGTCCTGGGCCTGCAGGCGGCGGGTTCGTGCGCGGCGGGCCTGCTCTACGGGCTGAGGCGCCCGGTCTCCCCCGCGTCCGCCCGCTTCCCGCGCTGCCTGGCGGCGATGGCCGCCCTGGCCCTGCTGCCGCTGCTGACGACGACGGCGGGCGGCGGACTGCCGCTCCTCGCGGCCGCGCTGCTCCTGGCGGGCATGGCGACGGCGCCCACCATGGTCACGGGCATGAACCTGGTCCAGGGCCTGACCCCGCCGGGCAGCCTGAACGAGGGCATGACGCTGGCCGTGACGGGCCTGCTGGCGGGCATAGCGGCCGGCTCGGCGACCGGCGGCTGGGCCGTCGAACACCTGGGGGCCGCGGGCTACGCGGTGCCGGCGGGGGCCGCGGCGGCCGCGCTGGTCGTGGCGACGGCGAGCCGGAGGGCACTCGCGGGGCGCCGCGCGCTCAGCGTGCGGCCCGCCGCCTGAGCAGCGCGCCCAGGCCCGCGGCCGCCAGCACCCCGGCCGTCGTACCGCCCGCCACGTACGCCACCGTCGTCGCGGAAGCCCCCGGGCCCCCGCCGTCCCCGTCACCCCGGCCGGACGCGCCCGCGGCCCCGGCGGTGACCTGCAGCTTTCCGACCTTCGTCACCCGCCCGTGGTGGCTGGCGACGGTGACCTCATAGCTCCCGGGCGCGAGCCCCCGCCGGATCCGCGCGGGCGCGAAGTAGCGCGGGTCGTCCCCGTCCGCCGCCTTGCTGTCGTCGCGCCGCAGCCGCACCGGCCGCTCGAAGGCCGGCGAGGTGGCCGTCAGCCGCTCCTCCTCGCCCCGGTCGGGCGAGCGGTCGCGCCACAGGACGTTGACGGTGCCGCCCGCGGGGACCCGGTGCCCGTGGGCCCGGGCGTCCTCCGGGCCGGTCTCGGCCCTGGCGTCGAAGAACGCCGGGCCGCGGGCCCGCCCCACGTAGTCCCGGTCACCGGGCCGCGCCGCGCGGACGACCAGCGGCTTCTCGTCGACGACGCGGCCGCCTGCCCCGTACAGCGTGACCTTGTACGTTCCGTCGCGCGTGCCCGGCGGCAGCTCGGCGGCGCCGGAGAACAGCCGCGGGTTGTTCCAGTCCGTGCTCGACGGGTCGTGCGTAAGCCGCACCGGCGCGCGGAAGGCGGGCGAGTGCACGGAGAAGGAGCGCCCGGTCTCGCCCGGGTACAGGTCGTCGTACGCCATCCACAGCCGCTCCCCCGGCCGCAGCACCTGACCGGGCGTCGTCACCGAGAAGCTCGGCCGCTCCGACGGCTTCACCTCGACGCGCTCCTCGGCCACGATCCGGCCGCCGGCCCGGACCTTCAGCGGGTACGTGCCCGGCTCGGTGGTCATCGCGATGGCGGGGCGGCCGTGGTGGCCGTCCTCGTCGGGGGCGAGCCGGACGGGGCGCGCGAAGACGGGCGAGGAGACGGTCACATCGCCGTGTCCGCGGATCCCCTGCACCTGTATGTCGACGAGCTCGCCCGGGCGGTTGTCGAAGGCGCTGTTGAGCAGTAGGTGCACGCCGCCGTCGCCGCCGTCGCCCTCGTCGGCGGACGCCGGGCCCGCGCCGCCGGCGAGCCACAGGGCCCCCGCGGCCAGCACGGCGGCCGCGGCCGTGCGCCTGCGGATGGCCGTGCGCGTGCGAACGGGCGTGCGCGTGCGGTTCACCGGGCCACCACCCCCTCGCCATGGAGCGTCATCAAGAAAGAGGGCCGGGAAAGCCGATCGGTTGCCCGGCCGGGCACGACAAAAGCCCCTGATCCGCGTTTCCGCAGATCAGAGGCTTTTGTTTCACATGGGATGAGTGGAGATGGCGGGAATCGAACCCGCGTCCAACGGTGCAGAATCAGGGCTTCTCCGAGCGCAGTCCGCTGCGATTTTCTCGGCCCCGGAGATCACGCGGACAAGTCTCCGACGGGCTCAGTCACTGTTTGATTTCCCACCAGGCCCCGTGACCGGGCCTAGTGGTTTAGTTCCCTAGCTGATGCCAGGATCCGGGTCGGGAACAGCCCCGGGCTGACACTTCGCAAGTCGCTACTTAGGCAGCGAGGGCGAAGGAATCGCGCTTGGTGTTGGCGATTATTGGTTGCGACATATGGTTTACGAGATCATTGCCGCTTCCTCGGCTCGCTTCCCCTGCTTCGACATCCGCTGTCGAAACCGATCATCCCCATGTTGATTTTTCAAACTGCGCACCGGGTACCACCCCGTGTGCTACGCCCATCGTACGTGACCGATGGGCACCCGTGCCAGCGTATTACCGCTGCTGGGCCCGCGCGGCCGTCGCCCGCTGCCGGCGGCGCGCCGCGGCGATCGCACGGTTCGACTCGCGGGTGTCCTGCTTCTCGCGCAGGGTCTGCCGCTTGTCGTACTCCTTCTTGCCCTTGGCGAGGGCAATCTCGACCTTGGCCCGGCCCTCCTTGAAGTAGATGGCGAGGGGCACGATGGTGTGTCCCGTCTCCTGCGACTTGGAGTCGAGCTTGTCGATCTCGGCCCGGTGCATCAGGAGCTTGCGCTTGCGGCGCGCGCTGTGGTTGGTCCACGTGCCCTGGGTGTACTCGGGGATGTGGGCGTTGTGCAGCCACGCCTCACCGCCGTCGATCTGCACGAAGCCGTCCACCAGCGAGGAGCGCCCCTGGCGCAGCGACTTCACCTCGGTGCCGGTCAGCACCATGCCGCACTCGTAGGTGTCCAGAATGTGGTAGTCGTACCGCGCCTTCTTGTTCTGCGCGACGAGCTTGCGCCCCGTCTCTTTCTTCTCTTTAGCCATAGCGCCGCCATTCTCGCACTACGACCCGCCCCCGAGGCCACTCAATACTGTGCGGGCCCGCTGCTCGGCGTCGCCGTGGACCAGCAGGTCGGGGGCGATGCCCTGGCCGTCGACGGCGCGGCCGGCGGGGGTGCGGTAGAGGCCCACGGTGAGCTCCGCGACCGAGCCGTCCGCGAGGCGGCTCGGCATCTGCACGGAGCCCTTGCCGAAGGTCCGCGAGCCGACGACGACGGCCCGGCCACGGTCCTGCAGGGCGCCCGCCAGCAGCTCGGCCGCGCTCATCGTGCCGCCGTCGACCAGGACGACGAGCGGCCGGGCGGTCACCGTGCCGGCCCGGGCCTCCAGGGAACGCTGGCTGCCGTGCACGTCGTAGGTGGCGACGAGGCCGCCGTTGAGGAAGGCGGACGCGGCCCGCACCGCCTCGCCGACCAGGCCGCCGGGGCTCCCCCGCAGATCCAGCAGGATGCCCTCGCCGGGCTGCGCCGCCGCGGCCGCCGCGCGCACCTGATCGCCCGTGCCGCGCGCGAAGGAACCGACCTTGATCCTCAGGGCCGGGCCGAGCGCCTCGCTGCGGACGAGGTGCTCGGCCGTCACGCTCTCGTTGGCCAGCCGCTCCCGGTACAGCGTGCGCACCCAGCTGTCCCCGGCGCGCTCGACCTCGACCCGTACGGGCGTGCCGGGGGCGGAGCGGGCCGCATCGCCCCGCAGCAGGGCGACGACGTCGGTGACGGGGAAGTCGTCGAGGAGCGCGCCGTCGATGCTGCGCAGCCGGTCGCCGGAGCGGAGCCCGGCGCGGTCCGCGGGGCTGCCGGGGCGCACGCTGTCGACCTCGGTGCGGCCGCCGGCGCCGCGCCGCGCGGCGATGCCCACCCCGATGTAGGCGCCGTTCAGGGCGCGCTCCAGGCCCTCGTACTCGCGGGCGCTGTAGACGGCGCTCCAGCGGTCGCCGCTGCGGCCGACGACCTCGGCGGCGGCCTCGGTGCCGGACCGGCCGTCCTCGACGGCCCGCGCGGCGGCGGCCTCGACCTCGGCGTGGTCCACCGGGGCGCCCGCCCCGGCGCCCGCGTCCGCGACGGCGCGGTCCGCGGGTCTCGCCGCGGTGCGCGGGGCCGTGCGGGCCTCCGTCGCCTTCCGGCCGTCCTGGCCCTGCGGGGTCCAGGAGCCGGCCGCGGCGCCGGTGGCCAGCACGCCCGCGAAGACCAGCGTCAGCGCGGCGCCGCGGCGGGCGCGGCGCTGCGGATGGAACATCGACGGGCCGGGCATGCGCGTGAGTCTAGGACACCGAGGCGCGCCGTACGGGGAGTTGACCGTACGACGCCCTTGGCCCACGTCACACCTTGAGGTACTTACGCAGCGCCGCGAACGCCGCCAGCGCGGGCATGAGCAGCCCGATCGCGAGCACCAGCGGGAGCTTGGCCAGCACCGCGTCCCAGCCGATGAACTGGATGAGGTCGATCTGGTCGACCAGCCAGTTGTTCACCAGGAAGTAGTGGCCGCTGACCAGCAGCATGCACGCGAGGCCCGCGCCCAGCAGCCCGGCGAAGGCCGCCTCCATGATGAACGGGATCTGGATGTAGAAGCTGGAGGCGCCGACCAGCCGCATGATCCCGGTCTCCCGGCGGCGGCTGAACGCGGACACCCGGACGGTGTTGACGATCAGCATCAGCGCCACGACGAGCATCAGGGCCATCACGCCGAGCGCCGCGTAGTTCATGCCGTTGACCAGGTTGAAGAGGTTGGACAGGACGTCCTTCTGGTCCTGCACCATCTGCACGCCCGGGCGCTGCGAGAAGGCGGTCGAGATGACCTCGAACTTGGTGGGGTCCTTGAGCTTGACGCGGAAGGACTCCTGCATCTGGTCCGGCGTGACGAAGCCCGCGATCGGCGACTTCTTGTCGAACTGCTCCTTGTAGTGCTTGTACGCCTCGTCGGCCGTCTCGAACTCGACCTTCTGGACGACGCTCATCTTCTCCAGATCGGCGCGGATCTCCTTCTTCTGGTCCTCCGTGGCCGCTCCCTTGGCACAGGAGGGGAAGGACTCCGCGTCGGTCTTGTTGCAGAGGTAGATGGAGACGTTGACCTTGTCGTACCAGTAGCCCTTCATCGTGCTCGCCTGCTCGCGCATGAGCAGGGACCCGCCGAAGAGGGCCAGCGAGAGGGCCACGGAGACGATCACCGCGAAGGTCATCGTGAGATTGCGGCGGAGACCGACGCCGATCTCCGAGAGGACGAACTGGGCGCGCATGGCGTCCTTTCAGTGCTGGTAGCCGTACACGCCGCGCGACTGGTCGCGTACGAGGCGTCCCTTTTCCAATTCGATGACGCGCTTGCGCATCTGGTCCACGATCTGCTGGTCGTGGGTGGCCATGATGACCGTGGTCCCCGTCCGGTTGATCCGGTCGAGCAGCTTCATGATGCCCACCGAGGTCTGCGGGTCGAGGTTGCCCGTCGGCTCGTCCGCGATCAGCAGCATCGGGCGGTTGACGAACGCCCGGGCGATCGCCACGCGCTGCTGCTCGCCACCGGAGAGCTCGCCCGGCCGGCGGTCCTCCTTGCCGCCCAGCCCCACCAGCTCCAGCACCTGCGGGACGGCCTTCCTGATCTCCCCGCGCGGCTTGCCGATCACCTCCAGCGCGAAGGCGACGTTCTCGCTGACGGTCTTGTTGGGCAGCAGCCGGAAGTCCTGGAAGACCGTGCCCAGCTGGCGGCGCATGGTGGGCACCTTCCAGTTGGACAGCCGGGCCAGGTCCTTGCCCAGCACGTGCACCTGGCCGGTGCTCGCGCGCTCCTCGCGGAGCAGCAGCCTCAGGAAGGTGGACTTGCCGGAACCCGAGGACCCGACCAGGAAGACGAACTCGCCTTTCTCGATCTCGAGCGAGACGTCACGGAGCGCCGGACGGTTCTGCTTCGGGTAGGACTTGGAGACGTTGTCGAATCGGATCACGAGTGCACCACGCGTCGACCTGGATAGGGGGCACGGACCGCCGCGGGGGCGGCTTCCGTTCGGTGTGCGTGACCATACGCGAACGAGCCGTGCACGCGCAGGCAGCGGACGGGGTCGGCGCGTTTATTACCGACATCTTCGGGGACAAAACGAGGACAATCGGCCCGCACGCGCCGTTCCGCGCGGGAGCTGGCACAGTGGTAGGGGGAACCGCTCGGGTCCCTCGCGCGTTGGACGTACCGGAGGAGGAGATCGCATGACATGCGACCGACTGGTGTGCGCCAACTGCGCGGGCCCCGTCAGTGAGGGCCGCTGCCCGGTGTGCCGGGCCAGCAGGGAGCGGCTGCAGCACCAGGACGGCATCTTCGCCGGCCTGACCCCTGCGGCGCTGATCGCCCTGCTGGTGGCGCTGGTGGCGGTGGCCGTGCTCGCACACGGATTCGCCGGGTAACGGCACGCATACGGAGACGGATACGGAAAGGGCCCGGAGCGCTGAGCGCTCCGGGCCCTTCCGCGCGTTTACGCCTTAGCCGATCAGGCCGCCGCCGTGCCCGCGCCGCGGGTCATGAGGCGGGGCAGCAGCCGGAAGCCGACGCCGCCCGCGATCATGGTCGCGGCACCGATCACGAGGAAGCCGGTCTGCGAAGCACCGGTCTCGGCCAGCTGCTCCTTGGGCTTGGCCTGCTGCACGGGCTTGCTGCCCGCGCTGTCCGGGTCCGCGTTGTTGCCGCAGTTGCTGCTGGTGTCGACCGGGCAGACCTTGCCCTGGTCGCCGGAGTCACTGCCACCGGAACCGGAACCGGAGCCGCCCGTGGCGGCGGTGCCGCTCTGGTCACCGCCGGTGCTGCCCTCGCCACCACCGGTGGAAGAGGAACCGGAGGAGGAACCGGAGCCGGAGGACCCGGAGCCCGAGGAGGAACCGCCGGAGGTGGAGCTGCCGCCGGTGGAGCCGGGCTCGCCGGTGGAGCCGGTCGAGCCGGTGCTGCCGGTGGAACCCGTGGAGCCCGTGCTGCCCGTGGAGCCGGTGCTACCGGTGGAACCCGTCGAGCCGGTCGAACCGGTCGAACCCGTGGTGCCGGTGGAGCCGGTGCTACCGGTGGAACCAGTGGTGCCCGTGGAACCGGTGGTGCCCGTGGAGCCCGTGCTGCCGGTCTCACCGTTCGTACCGGTGGAACCCGTGGTGCCGGTGGTGCCGGTGGTGCCGGTGGAACCGGTCGAGCCCGTGGTGCCGGTGGAACCCGTGGTGCCGGTCGAGCCCGTGGTGCCGCTGGTGCCCGAGCTGCCGGTGGTCTCACCGGAGCCGCCGCCGACGCTGCCGGTGGAGCCCGTAGAGCCGGTGGTACCGGTGGAGCCCGTGGAACCGGTCGAGCCGGTGGTGCCGGTCTCGCCCGTGGAACCGGTCGAGCCGGTCGAGCCGGTCGTTCCGGTGGTGCCCGTGGAGCCGGTGGTGCCCGTGTTGCCGCCCGTGGTGGGCGGCTGCGGGATCTGGTCCGGGTCGTCGGGAGAGCCGACGCCGTGGACGCCCGCCTTCACGCCGACCCCTGCGACCTGGACGTTGACGCCGGCGGCCGAAGCCGCGCCGGCGGCAGTCAGCGAAGCGCCCGCGGCAACCACTGCGCCTGCGGCTATGCGCGCGACACGCAGTCGCGTCTTCTTCGTCATATGCCTGCTACCCCCAGTAGCTAACTCGTCATTGGAGCAGCTCTGCACGGGGCGGTGGCGCTCTGAAAGGCCTGGCACAGCCGGCCGGCCTGCCGCACGACGTCGGCGGCACTGTCGACCGGGCCGCATGCCCCCGCCACACGCGCCCCAGTGCTACGCGTGCCGCGCGCCAGCCTTTCCAGTTTTTGACGCAGCGTCAAGCCGGTTACGGGCGGGATGTCCGGCTATAGGGGCGGTTGGGGTTACTTCTCCTGCTGCTTGCGCCAGCGGATACCGGCCTCGAGGAAGCCGTCGATGTCACCGTCGAGAACGGCCGTCGGGTTACCGACCTCGAACTCGGTGCGGAGGTCCTTGACCATCTGGTACGGGTGCAGGACGTACGAACGCATCTGGTTACCCCAGGAGTTGCCGCCGTCGCCCTTGAGCGCGTCCATCTTGGCCTGCTCCTCCTGGCGGCGGCGCTCGAGGAGCTTGGCCTGGAGGACGTTCATGGCGCTCGCCTTGTTCTGGATCTGGGAGCGCTCGTTCTGGCAGGAGACGACGATGCCGGTCGGGATGTGCGTGATCCGGACCGCGGAGTCGGTCGTGTTGACGCCCTGACCGCCGGGGCCCGAGGCGCGGTACACGTCCACGCGCAGCTCGGACTCGTCGATCTCCACGTGGTCGGACTGCTCGACGACCGGCAGCACCTCGACGCCCGCGAAGGAGGTCTGGCGGCGGCCCTGGTTGTCGAAGGGCGAGATGCGCACGAGGCGGTGCGTGCCCTGCTCGACGGAGAGCGTGCCGTAGGCGTACGGGGCCTTGACGACGAAGGTGGTCGACTTGATGCCGGCCTCTTCCGCGTACGAGGTCTCGTAGATCTCGGACGAGTAGCCGTGGCGCTCGGCCCAGCGCAGGTACATGCGCTGCAGGCGCTCGGCGAAGTCGGAGGCGTCGACGCCGCCGGCCTCGGCGCGGATGTTGACGAGGGCCTCGCGCGCGTCGTACTCACCGGAGAGGAGGGTGCGGACCTCCATCTCGTCCAGCGCCTTGCGGACCGAGGCGAGCTCGGCCTCGGCCTCGGCGCGGGTGTCCGCGTCGTCCTCGGCCTCGGCGAGCTCGAAGAGCACCCCGAGGTCGTCGATGCGGCCGCGCAGGGTCTCGGTCTTGCGCAGCTCCGCCTGGAGGTGCGACAGCTGACTGGTGATCTTCTGCGCCGCCTCCGGGTCGTCCCACAGGGACGGGGCGGCCGCCTGCTCCTCGAGCACGGCGATGTCAGCCCTCATCCTGTCGAGGTCCAGGACGGCCTCGATCGACCCCATGGTCGAGGAGAGGGACTTCAGCTCTTCGGATACGTCAACGACTGCCACGCACCCAGCCTAACGGCTACGCCGCGCTTCCCCGCCCTCAAGCCCCCGATGGGACCTCACCCCCACCCCGGACCGCCGCCCGGCCGCCGCGGCGTCACCGGGGAATCCGGCACTGCCCACCACACCTCGCGCCCCCGGCGAAGGCCGAACGGCACCGCCGGACCGCGCCGCGGGGGCCGGGCGCCGTTGCGGCGGACGGGGAGGCGGCGCCGCCGAAGCCCGGCGAACCGGGCCACCCCGGCCCGGCCCCGCACGCGGCACTCCCCTGCCCCGTGCACCTGCCTGCCTGCCCGCCTGCCCGCCGACTGCCATTCCTCCGCCGCCACGGCGATCAACCCCACCGGGATATCCGGCGGTGCCGGACCGCGCCGCGGGGGCCGGGCGCCGTTGCGGCGGATCTTGAGGGGCTGAGCGCAGCCCCCTCCGGCGGCGCCTGGCCCGTCCTGCGTGCGGCCCCGCGCGCCCCGCTCCCCCGGCCTGTGCGCCTGGCCGGCGGTCCGGCCCCCTCCCTCCGCCGCCACGGCGGTCAGCCCCCACCGAGGGATCCGGCGGTGCCGGACGAACCTCGGCCCGGGGCGGAGGCCCGAACGGCGTCGCCGGGTCGCGTCGAAGGGGGCGCGGGAGCCTCCGGGTGGGGTCAGCGGTTGGGGGCCGGGTGGTGGATGCCTGGTTTGGAGTCGGAGCCGTCGTGGTCCGCCGTGGCGAACCAGCCGCCGACGCCCGCTGCCGCCGCCAGGGCGACCGCCGCCGCCCCGAGGCGGATGCGGCGGCGGCGCTGTTCCGCCGCGGAGCGGTGCCGGGCCGAGCCGGCCCGGCGCTGGCCGGCCGCGCGGGGCGCGCGGGCGGTCCCGTGGGCGCCGCCGGCGAGCTCGGCGGGCGTGGGCACGCGCATGCTGGTGTGGGTGTCCCGGCTGGAGTCCGCGACGGCGCCGGGCACGAGCGGCACGACCCCGCGCCGCCGCGCGGCGAGGGGCACCCCGGCCGCGCCCTGGGGCGTCTCCGGCCCCTCGGCGGGCTCCGCGGCGCCGTCGTCGGGCTCGTCGATGTCGAGGGGCGGTATGCCGGCGAGCCCGGGCAGCAGCTCCCGTAGGCGCGCCGCGAGCTCGGGGGCCCGCAGCCGGGACGCGGGGCCCTTGGCCAGGCACTGGACGACGAGCTGCCACAGCTCGTCGGGGATGCCGGGCAGCGGCGCGACGGTCTCGGTGACGTGCCGGCGGAGCACGGCGCCGGGGTGCCCGCCCCCGAAGGGCGTGAAGCCGGCGAGCAGCTCGTAGAGGACCGTGGCGAGGGCGTAGACGTCGACGGAGGCGCGCGGCGGCAGCCCCTCGATGATCTCGGGGGCGAGGTAGTCGGGTGTGCCGATGACGCTGCGCGGGCCGGGCCCGCGGCCTTCCCTGGCGGGCCGGGGGGCGTCCACGAGGCGGGCGATGCCGAAGTCGGTGAGCAGCGCGGGGTGCGCGCCGCCGGGCCCGAGGGGGCCCTGCATGTCGAGCAGGACGTTCTCGGGCTTGACGTCGCGGTGGACGATGCCCGCCGCGTGGGCGGCGGCGAGGCCCTCGGCGACGTCGGCCACGATGGCGACCGCGGCCTCGGGCGCGAGCCGCCGCTCGCGGTCGAGCCGGGTGCGCAGGTCCGTGCCCCGGATGAGGTCCATGACGAGCGCGAGGTCGGCACCGTCGACGACGAGGTCGCGGACGCCGACCACGTGCGGGTGGTCGAGTCCGAGGAGCGCGGCGCGCTCCTGGACGAACCGGCCGACGAGCTCCTGGTCGGACGCGAGGTCCTCGCGCAGGAGCTTGATGGCGACCGGGCCCTCGGGCCCTTCGCCGAGCCACACCGTGCCGGCGCTGCCCCGGCCGAGGACCTGGTGGGCGGTGTACCGGCTGCCGATCTTCCGTGCCAAGACTGTTCCCCGACTCCTCGTCTCCGACAGGCGCGCTGGCGACCAAGCTACTGCCAACGCTCACACCCGAGGCGGAAAACACCCCTCGGGTGTCGACAAATCGATCACATCGATCCCATCGTCACTTGTTGGAGGCGAGCCCGGAGATCCAGTCCTTGACGTCGGTGACCCAGTCCCAGGTGGCGTCCCAGAAGCTCTTGCCGTCGGCGACCCAGTCCTTCAACGGGGTGAACTCCCAGACGCACCAGGAACCGATCACCAGGATGAGGATCAGGAACAGGCAGCCCTTGAGGCAGCCGAGCCCGGGGATCCGCATGGGGTTCGCGCTGCGCTGCCGCGGCGGCCGCGGCTCCCGGCGCGGGGCGGGCGGCTGCGGGGCGTACGGCTGCGGCGGCGGCTGGGGCGCCGGGGGCTGCTGGTAGCGCGGCTGGGGCGCGGGCTGCTGCCGCTGCCGCCTGCGGGGCGCGGGCTGCGGCTGATGGGGCTGCGGCTGGGGCTGCTGAGGCGCGTACGACTGCGGCGGCTGCGTGTAGTGCTGCGGGGGCGGCGGCTGGTGCCCCTGGTGCGGCTGGGGGGCGTACTGCCCGCCGTAGCCCTGGCCGCCGCCGTAACCCTGCTGCCCGTAGCCACCCTGCCCGCCCTGCGGCGGCTGCTGCGGCTGCCCGGGCCGCCGCTGGGGGCGGCGCCGCAGCGGGTCCTCGCTCGGGTCGAGGTACTGCACCTGGGTCTGGTCGTTGCGGTCGCGGGCGGCCCGCAGCTGGGTCTGCCAGGGGTGCGCGCCGTCGCCCTCCGGGGGCAGCGGCGGTACGGGCGGCATGGCGCGGGTCGGGTCGGCGCCGCCGGGGCCGGAGCCCGCGGGCATGACGCGGGTGGCGTCGGCGTCGGGGCCGTTGCCGCCGGCGGAGGTGCTCGGCAGGAGGCTGGTGGCGGCGTTCGGGTCGTACGCGTCCGGGGAGCCGGGGGAACCGGCCGTCGCCGGCAGCACCTGCGTCGGGTCGGCGTCGCCGGGGCCCGCGCCGGGGCCGGAGCCCTGACCGGTGCCGGGCACGAGGGCCGGCTCGGGGTCGGGTCCGAGCAGCGCGGCGACGCCGAGGGCGGCCTCGGCCTGCGCCGGGGAGGCGTGCACGCCGACGCCCGCGGCGACGACGCGCAGGGCCCGCGCCAGGTTCTCCGCGCTCGGGCGCTCCTCGGGCCGCTTGCGCAGGCAGCGCTCGATGACCGTCCACAGGGGCTCGGGCACGGTGGTGGGGCGGCGCGGCTCGGAGCTGAGGTGCTGGTGGAGCACTTCGAGCGCGGTCGCGCCCGCGAACGGCGGGCGGCCGGTGACCAGCTCGTAGAGCAGGATGCCGGCGCCGTAGATGTCGACGGCGGAGGTCTGCGGGCGGCCCTCGGCGGACTCGGGCGCCACGTAGGCGGGCGTGCCGACGAACTCGTGGGTGCGGGTGAGGCCCGGGGAGTCCGCGAGGCGTGCGATGCCGAAGTCGGTGAGCATCGGGTGCATCTGCCCGGCGTCGCTCCGCAGGAGCACGTTGGCGGGCTTGAGGTCCCGGTGGACGATGCCGTCGGCGTGGCTCACGGCGAGCGCGTCGGCGATCTGGGCGGTCAGCAGCGCCGCGGCGACCGGCGTGAAGGGCCCGTTGTCGCGCAGGTAGCGGTGCAGGTCCGGGCCGTCGACGAGGTCCATGACGAGGGCGAGCAGATCGCCCTCGACGACGAGGTCGCGGGTGCGGACGATATTGGGGTGGGTGAGCCGCAGGAGCACGGAGCGCTCGCGCAGGAAGCGCATCACGACGTCCGCGTCGTTGGCGAGCTCCTCCTTGAGCACCTTGATCGCGACGGTCTCGCCGGGCTGCCCGGCCACGGCGGCCTCGGCGCCCGCGGCCTCCCGCTGGCGCGCTCGCCAGACGGTGCCGGTCGCTCCGCGACCGAGCACCTCCTCGAGCAGGTACTTGCTGCCTACCGGCCGCACGTCATGCGCTCCCTGATCGTCATCGTCGTCGTGATGCTTTGCGATGGCCTCTGTCGTGCCCGGCCTCGCGCCCACTGTAGTGCCGCCGTACGGACCTCCGGTTTGCCGAATCCGGGGGGCTGAGGGGAAGACGCGGGGAGCGGGCGGTTGGTTGCCACGCGGCGCCCGGGCGGCGCGCACGTGCTGCTCGGGGGCGTGCGGGAGGCCTGGGACGGCGCCTCTTTCGAGCCCTCCGGGGTGTCTCCGGGGTGTCTCCGAGATGAAAGAAAATCTGTACGACACGTTCGAAAATCGACCCCGCACGAACCGATCATGAGGTGACCTCGGAAGGATTCGATCACCTTCCGCTTCCTTCCCACCCTCCGGCGGTCGTTCAAGATCACGAATTGGCCGTCGCCGGGCGCGTCGTCGCCGGCAGGTGCGAGGATGCTCGCAGCACGATGCGGAGGGGCGGGGCCGGTGCTTCCGGTACGTCCCGCGTGACGTGGTGACCTGTACGTGCCGACGCGCCCGTGCACGGTGGGGGTAGGGCCGTGGAAGCCTCCTGCCCCCGCCCGCGCACCGGGGCAGAAGGGACCGTTGACGGCGATGCAGATCAGGCTGACCGTCCTCGGGCCGCTCAGCGGCCACCACACCACCGCGCCCGCCGGGCCCGCCGCGAAGTGCGCCTGCGACGTGCTGGTGACCGCCCCCGCGGGGACCGCGCTGGCCGGGGTGACCAGCGGCCTGGCGGCCGCGGTGGCCGCGGCCGGCTCCGACCTCGGCACCGGGGCCGTCGTGGTCTACGCCGGGGCCGAGCGGCTCGACCCGCAGCGCAGCGCGCTCGGCGAACCGCCCCTGGTCGACGGCGCCGTGCTGTCCCTGTGCGCCCCCGCCGACCCGGAGCAGCACGCGGGCGTGCTGATGTCCGGCGTGCCGGAGGCCGCCGCGCGGCTGCACGTCGTCTCCGGGCCCGACGCGGGCGGCGTGCACCTGCTGCACGGCGGCGAGGTGCACGTGGGGCGCTCCGCCTCGGCCGACATCCCGCTCGACGACCCCGATGTCTCCCGGCTGCACTGCGCCGTCGTCCTCCACGACGACGGCACGATCACGCTGCGCGACCTCGGCTCCACCAACGGCACCGTCCTCGCGGGCGAGCCGGTCGGCGCGGAGCCGGTGCCGTTCCCCGCCGGGGAGCTGCTGCGGGTGGGCGAGTCGGTGCTGAGCCTGCACGCCGCGGACGACGCCTCCCCGCGCGTCCTGCCGGCCGCGCCCGACGGCGAGGGCCACCTCCGGGTCGGCGGCGACCGGCCGGTCGCCGGGCCCGCGACCCCGACGGGCGCGGTCGCCCCGCCGGTCCGCGGCGCCTGGCTGGGCGCGCCGGGCGCGGGCGGGACCGGCGCCCCGGCCCACGAGGACCCGGTGACGCACGGGGGCCGCGGTTTCGCCCTGCGGAACGCGGGCCCGGGCATCCCGTCGGTCCGCGTCCCGGCCCAGCCGGGCCCGGACGGCCCGCCGGCACCGTTCCGCCCGGCCCGGGCGGGCGGAACGGCGGAGGGCGGCGGCCCGGGCCCGTACGGGGCGCGTGGCGCGGCAGGCCGACCGGGCCGGGCGGCTCAGGGCGGCGGCGCGGCTCAGGGCGGCGGCGCGGGCGCATACGGAAGGGAAAGCGGAGTCGGCGGAGCGGGTCGGCCGGGCTGGGCGGGCGAGGACGCAAGAGCCGGTCAGGACGGCGGCGCGACCCCTTACGGCAGCGCGGACGCGTACGGCAGCGCGGACGACCCGTACGCGGCGAGCGGTGGGGCCGGTGCCGCGGGGCAGCCACAGCAGTCCGGCGGGCCCGGTGGCTTCGGCGGGGGTCACCCGAACCCTTCCGGTGAGGCAGACCCCTACACCCCGGCAGGGCACCTGCCTTCCCCGAGCCATGGCCTCGGCGGCGGCCCCGCCGGGACCGACGGCGCCGGCCGGGCCGGGCACGACACCGCCGGCGCACCCGGAACCGGAACCGGACGGCCCGCCGCGGCCGGCCCCGGCTCGTCCGAGCCTCCCGCCGGCGAAGCCGGCAAGCGGTCCCGTGGGCGGGGCATAGGCGCCTGGGCCCGGCGGCTGGCCGGTGGCCGGAGCGGCGGGCGGGGAGCGGACGAGGAGGAGTGGGGCGAGGGCCGCGGCGATTCCGGCGTCGCGGAGCGGGCCCGCGCCGAGGCCGCCGCGCTGCGCGAGCGCTGGCCCGACCCGGCGTCGGTGCTGCTGACGGCCCTCGGCCCGGGCCCCCGCCTGTGGGAGCGCGGCCCGGACCACCCGGACCTGCTGACCGTACGGCTGGGCACGGCCGACCGGCACGCGCCGGAGAGCGGCGCGCTGCTGCCGTCCGTGCCGGTGACGGTCGCTCTGCGCGAGGCGGGCTCGCTGGGGCTCGCCGGGCCGCGCGGGCGGCTGTCCGCGCTGGCCCGCTCCGTGCTGGCCCAGCTGGCGGCGCTGCACGCTCCCGCATCGCTGGAGTTCGTGCTGATCAGCGCGGACCGGGCGCGCCCGGTCGAGGAGCGGCTGGCGGAGTGGTCCTGGCTGGGCTGGCTGCCGCAGCTGCGCCCGGTGCGGGGGCAGGACTGCCGGCTGCTGGTCGCCTACGACCGCGAGCAGGCCGCGGCCCGTACCGCGGAGCTGGTGCGCCGTCTGGACGAGGGCCCGCTGGGCCCGCACTGGCCGGCGGCGGCCCCGGCGGCGGTGGCGGCCGCGGCCGGGCGCCACGCGGGCCCGTACACGGTGGTGATCGTGGACGGCGACCCCGGTTCGGCGGAGCTGCGGGAGACGGTCGGGCGGCTGGCGGTGGGCGGTCCCGCGGCGGGCATCCACCTGCTGTGCCTGGCGGACGCCCCCGCGACGACGCCGGCGTCCCCGGTGCCGTCGACGCTGGCCACGGCCCGTACGGCGTCCCCGGCGTTCCCGTACTGCGGGGCGGTGGCCCTGCTGAGCGGTGACGTCGCCACGGTGGTGCAGGTGATCCACCGGACGCCGGCCGCGGGCGCGGCGGCGGCCGGAGGGGCGGGCGAGGGCGAGGCGCCGTCCGGCCCGGCCGTGATCGCGGCCGTCGACGCCGTGTCGCGCGCGTGGGCCGAGCGGTTCGCGCGGGCGCTGGCGCCGCTGCGGATGGCGGACGGCGCGCTGCACGGCGCGGCCGCCCGCGTGGCGGCGGCGCTGCCGCGGAGCGCGCGCCTACTGGACGAGCTGGGGCTGGCGCGCGCGACGCCGGCCTCGCTGACGGCCCGCTGGGCGGCGGCCACGGACCGCGGCTCGCGTCCCGGCGGCCGCGTCGTGGCCGTGCTCGGCGCGGGCCCGCACGGCCCGCTGTCGGTGGACCTGGCGGCGGACGGCCCGCACCTGCTGGTGGAGGGCTGCGCGGGCAGCGGCAAGACCGAGCTGCTGCGCTCGCTCGCCGCCTCCCTGGCGGCGGCCGACCGGCCCGACCGGCTCTCGCTCGTGCTGGTGGACGGCGCGGGCGCGGAGCGGGGCGAGGGCCTGCGGCCGTGCACGGACCTGCCGCACGTCTCGACGTACCTGGCGGCCGCGGACCCGGTGCGCATGCGGGAGTTCGCCCAGTCGCTCACCTCGGAGCTCAAGCGCCGCGCGGAGCTGCTGGGGCGGCTGGACTTCACCGCGTGGCACACCCAGCACGCCGCCGCGTCGGCCGTGCAGGCCGTCGCGCCGCGCCGCACCGCGGAGGGCGCGGGCGACCTGGACTCGCTGCCGACGGGGACGCTCAAGCTGCGCACGCAGAAGGACGGCCCCTCGCTCACGGCCCAGACGGCCCTGCCGCGCCTGGTGGTGCTGGTGGACGACTTCGACGCCCTGGTCGCCCCGGCCCTGGGCAGCACGGGCCGGCCGGCGGCGGGTTCCGTCGTACGGGCTCTGGAGGCGGTGGCCCGGGACGGTGAGCGGCTCGGCGTCCACCTGGTGGCGTCGTCGGGCCGCCCGGACCGCACGGCCGACACGGCGGCGGTCGAGCGGGCCGGGCTGCGCGCGACGCTGGAGATCGCGCCGCCGTCGGCGGACGGCACGCCGGGCGACGGCAGCGGGGCGGGCGAGCCCGCTCCGGGCCGCGGCCGGCTGATGCGCCCGGACGACGACGCGACGACGCCGTTCCAGGCGGGGCGCGTGACGGGCCGCATCCCGCGCACGGCGACCCTCCGCCCGACGGTCGTGACGGTGGACTGGCAGCGCATGGGCGACCCGCCCACCCGCCGCCCCGTGCGCGAGCTGGGCAACGGCCCGACGGACCTGGCGCTGCTCGCGAGCGCGCTGCAGCGCGCCGCGCAGTCGGCGGGAGCGGAGGCGGCGCCACCGCTGCTCTGAGTGCTTCCGTGCGCCCGTGACGGCCCATCACAGCCCGGTCACGATCACCGAGTTGACGGCGAAGACGGTATTGCGGCGGCCGGTGACCGGGCGTAGACCTGTCGCACGGGAGACGACCGCGGGCCGCCGTGACGTGCGGCGCGGGGGCCGTCGACGGGGAGCTCGTACGGGAGGGGCGGCAATGCGGACTTCGCTTCGTTCGGTGCGCGGGGCACGCAGCGCCCTGGCGCTCCTCGCGGCCGGGGCCCTCGCCCTTTCGGCCGCGGGGTGCAGCGACGACGGCGCCGCGCCGGAGCGCGGCAGACAGACGCCGGACGACGCGATCGGGCAGACCGTGCGGCTCCCCCGGCTGACCGGGCAGAAGCTCAAGGTGACGGCGGTCTGGACGGGCGCCGAGCAGAAGGGCTTCGCGAAGGTCCTGCAGGAGTTCTCCCGGCGCACGGGCGCCGAGGTGGCCTACGTGCCCAGCGGCGACGACATGTCCGCCTTCGTCGGATCGAAGATCGCGGGCGGCGACCCGCCGGACGTGGCCCTGCTGCAACAGCCCGGGGCGCTGCGGGAGTTCGCCCGGAAGGGCTGGCTCAAGCCGCTGGGCGGCGAGGCGACGGCCGAGCTGGACAAGAACTTCACCAAGGGGTGGCAGGAGCTCGGCTCGTACGAGGGCAAGCGCTACGGCGTCTACTTCAAGGTCAGCAACAAGTCCCTGGTCTGGTACAACACGAAGGTCTTCGAGGGGGCCGGGGCGAAGGAGCCGAAGACCTGGCCGGAGTTCCTCTCCACCGCGCAACTGATCGCCGACTACGGCATCCCGCCGGTCTCGGTGGGCGGGGCGGACGGCTGGACGCTCACCGACTGGTTCGAGAACGTCTACCTCTCCCAGGCGGGCCCGCAGAAGTACGACCAGCTGGCGCAGCACCGGATCCCGTGGACGGATCCGTCGGTGAAGGACGCCCTGACGGCGCTCGGGCGGCTCTTCGGCGGGAAGGGCCTGCTGGCGGACGGCAACGCGGGGGCGATCCAGACGCAGTTCCCCACCTCGGTCACCCAGACGTTCACCGGAGGGGAGGAGCCGAAGGCCGCCATGGTCTTCGAGGGCGACTTCGCGGCGGCCAACGTCACCGGGGCCGGGGCGCGGATCGGCAAGGAGGCGAAGGTCTTCCCCTTCCCCGCGGCGGGGGCGAAGGCACCGGTGGTGACCGGCGGCGACGTGGGCGTGGCGCTGAAGGACGGCCCGGCCGCGCAGGCGCTGCTGACCTTCCTCGCCTCGGCCGATGCGGCGCGGGTGTGGGCCGGGCAGGGCGGCTTCCTGTCCGCCAACAGGAACCTCGCCCTCGACGCCTATCCCGACGACGTGCTCCGCTCCATCGCCAGGGCCGTGGTCGCCGCGGGCGACGACTTCCGCTTCGACATGTCCGACCTGGCCCCGGCCTCCTTCGGCGGCAAGCCGGGCCAGGGCGAGTGGAAGCACCTCCAGGATTTCCTGAAGAACCCCGGCGACGTGGAGGGCACCCAGCAGAAGCTGGAGTCCGACGCGGCCAAGGCGTTCAAGAGCTGACGGGAGCCCCGCACCATGTCGACCGCGAACGCGGGCGGCGACGCGGCCTCCGGGCCGCCCCGCCCCTCCGCAGACCCTTCCGCGACCTCCTCCGCGAGCCCTCCCGCGAGCTCCTTCGCGAGCCCCTCCGCGGGGCCCCCGTCGAAGAAGTCCCGGAGCGTGGCGGGCACCCGGCTGTGGGTGGCCGCGCTCTTCCTGCTGCCCGCGCTGGTCCTGCTCGGCGCGCTCGTCGTCTACCCCATCGGCTACTCCGTCTGGCGCAGCCTCTTCGACGCGAGCGGCAACGGCTTCGTGGGCGTGGACAACTACCGCGAGGTCTTCACCGACGACCGGATCCGCACGGCCCTGAAGAACAACGTCATCTGGGTGGTCGTCGCGCCGTCGGTGGCCACCGCCCTGGGCCTGGTCTTCGCGGTGCTCACCGAACGGGTGCGCTGGGGCACGGCGTTCAAGCTCGTCGTCTTCATGCCGATGGCGATCTCGATGCTGGCCTCGGGCATCATCTTCCGGCTGGTGTACGAGCAGAACCCCGACCGTGGCGTCGCGAACGCCGTCTGGGTGGGCGTCCACGACACCTTCTCGCCGCCCGCGCCCTTCCCGGGCGCCCACCCCAGGGACGACGGGCTGCTGACGGAGAGCCGCGGGGCGTTCACGACCAAGGCGGTGGTGAAGGCCGGCAGTGCGACGGCGCTTCCGCTGGTGGGCGCGAAGCCCGCGGACATGAAGGGCGCGAAGGACGCCATCCCGGCGCGGGACGTCGCCGGGAAGGTCACGGGGACGGTGTGGCGCGACTTCACGCGCGGCGGCGGTGGCGCACCGGGCAGGATCGACCAGGGGGAGAAGGCCCTGGAGGGCGTGACGGTGGAGGCGGTCAAGGACGGCCGGACCGTCGCCTCGGTCACCTCGGACGCCGACGGCACCTTCACCCTGCCCGCCGCGGCCGACGGCGCCCTGCTGCGCCTGCCCGCCTCGAACTTCGCCGCGCCGTACAACGGCGTCGACTGGCTGGGGCCCTCGCTCGTCACCCCGGCCATCATCGGGGCGTACATCTGGATGTGGGCGGGCTTCGCCATGGTGCTGATCGCGGCGGGGCTCGCGAGCGTGCCGCGGGAGCTGCTGGAGGCGGCGCGCGTGGACGGGGCGAACGAGTGGCAGGTCTTCCGGAGGGTGACCGTGCCGCTGCTGGCGCCGGTGCTCGCGGTCGTGCTGATCACACTGATGATCAACGTGCTGAAGATCTTCGACCTCGTCTACATCATCGCGCCGGGCGCGAGCCTCGACAAGGCGAACGTGCTGGCCCTGCAGCTGTACCAGTCGTCCTTCGGCACGGACGTCAACCAGGGGGTGGGCAGCGCGATCGCGGTGTTCCTGCTCGTGCTCGTCCTGCCGGTGATGTACGTCAACCTCCGGCGGATCCGAAGGGAGCGGCGGCGATGACGGGGCCGGCCGCGATGACGGGGGCCGCAGCGGGGATCCCGAGGGGGCGGCGCCGATGACCACGAGGGGGCGGCAGGGATGACCACGCTGGACACGGCCGTACGGGCCAAGCAGTCGCTTCCCGCGCGGATCGCCGCGCGGCTGGGCGGCGGGGTGATGCGGGTCTTCCTCGTGGCGGTCGGGCTGCTCTGGCTGACGCCAACGGTGGGGCTTCTCCTGTCCTCGCTGCGGGACAAGAGAGACATCGCGGCGTCGGGCTGGTGGGAGGTCTTCTCCCACCCGGCGCAGCTGACCACCGACAGCTACGGCAAGCTCTTCGGCAACGACACGGTGATGGAGTCCCTCGGCACCACGGCCCTGATCACCGTGCCGGCGACGGCGCTGGTGATCCTCGTCGGCGCCTTCGCCGGCTACGCCTTCGCCTGGCTCGACTTCCCCGGCCGGGACTGGTGGTTCATGGCGGTGGTGGGGCTGCTGGTGGTGCCCGTGCAGGTGGCGCTGATCCCCGTGGCCAAGCTCTTCAACGCCCTCGGCATCTTCGAGAGCACCCCCGGCGTGGTGCTCTTCCACACCGCCTTCGGACTGCCCTTCGCCGTCTTCCTGCTGCGGAACTTCTTCGCGGAGATCCCGCGGGAGCTGCTGGAGGCCGCCCGGCTGGACGGGGCGGGCGAACTGCGGCTCTTCCTGCGGGTGGTGCTGCCGCTGGGCGGGCCGGCCATCGCCTCGCTGGGGATCTTCCAGTTCCTGTGGGTGTGGAACGACATGCTGATCGCGCTGATCTTCGCGGACAGCGGGCATCCGCCGGTCACGGTCGCCCTGCAGCAGCAGGTGCGCCAGTTCGGCGACAACATCGACGTCCTCGCCTCGGGGGCCTTCCTGTCGATGGCCGTGCCGCTCGCGGTCTTCTTCGCCTTCCAGCGGCAGTTCGTGAGCGGGGTGATGGCGGGGGCGGTCAAGTGAAAAGCAGTCACGTGAGGGGCGGTCAAGTGAGGGGCGGTCGGGCAAGCTGCGGTCGGGCAAGCGGCCGTTGAGCAAGCGGCGCCACCGTGGACGGCCGGCCCGCCTAGCGGCGCACATACAGCGTCACCGATCCCCCGCGGACGAACACCGCCGCGTCCGTCTCCTCCCGGCAGAACTCCTCCAAGGCGGCGACCTTCGCCGACTCGGCCCGCTGCGCGCGGAACCACCGGGTGCCGACGGTGTTGGTGTCCCCCACGACCCATACCCGGCTCCCGGACGGCAGCCGGGCCAGCCGGTCGCGCAGCACGGCGGTGGTGACCTCCTGGCCGAAGAGCGTGCCGGAGGCGGCCGGCGAGCGCTTGAGGGTGAGATCGCGCAGGCCCGTGAAGTCACGCGGATAGGCGAGGGCCACGCGGCGCTCGTACAGCGGCAGGAACAGCACCGCCTCCCCCGGCCGCGCCCGCTGCCCGGCCGCCGCGGCGACCGCGGCCAGCTCGTCGCCCCGGCTGGTGGGGCGGCGCTCGCTCTCGTGCAGCGGCAGCTGCACCACGAAGGCGGCGAGGACGGCCGCCGCCCCGGCGGCCGTGACCGTGCGCCGCCACGGCACGAGGCCCAGGAGCCGCTCGGCGCCGGCGGCGGCGAGCAGGGGGACCCCGGGCAGGCAGAACAGCAGATAGCGGTCGAGGAAGAGCGGCTGGTACTGGGCGGCGGCGTAGAGCAGGACGGGCGGGACGACGGCCCAGGGCAGGGCGACCGCGGTGAGGGGAAGGGCTCCGCGGTGCGCTGCGGACGGCGGCTGCCGCCACCCGAGCGCGTCGGCGAGGAGCGCGACCGCCGCCAGGAGGAGCACGGCGCCCAGGACGGGCTGCCCGGGGCCGGCGAACGCCTTCACCAGCGCCTCGGCCTCGGGGAGGCCCGGGGTGCGGATCCAGGAGACCTGGGCGCTCTGCCCACGGGAGATGACCACCAGCGGTATCAGCGGCAGGCAGGCGGCGGCCGCGGCGCACGCCCAGCGGCGCCACGTCCGCCGGGGCGCCCGGGCGAGCAGCAAGGTCACGGCGTGGGCCGCGAGGAGCAGGACCGCGAACTCGTGCAGGAGCGCCGTCCCGGCGACCACCGCGCCGTACCCGGCCCAGCGCCGGTACGCACCGTCCTCGGCGGCGCGGACCAGCCACCACGTGGCCAGCGCTGCGCCCGCGGCGACGAGGGCGTACGAACGGCCCTCCTGCGCATAGTGGCCGACGAACGGGGTGACGGCGTAGAGCAGCCCGGCCCACAGCCCGACGCGGGGCCTGCCCAGCCGGCAGCCCAGGGCACCCACGAGCGCGGCGGTGGCGGCGGACGCGGCGACCGACGGCAGCCGCAGCGCGATCTCGTCGGCGCGCACGGCGAGGACGGCGTGCATCAGGGCGTAGTACAGCCCGTGGACGGCGTCGATCGTGCCGAGCACGTGCCACATCTCCGGCAGGGACCGGCGCGCCACCTGGAAAGTGGCGCTCTCGTCCCGCCACATCGTCCCGCGGTCCAGGTCCCACAGGCCGAGGACGAGCATGACGGCGGCGGGGAGGGAGTCGTCGCTGTCGAGGAACATCAGGTACGGGGCCGTGGCGGCCCGTACGCCGTCGTTGCGGGGGGTGCCGCA